>DATMXJ010000211.1:0-4986 GCA_035561675.1 Thermoplasmatota archaeon | reverse complement strand
GCCAAAGACCTTGGAAAAATCCTTGTGATTAACTTCAAACACGCTTGTTTCCTCGAACAATATCGCCAGGATAAAAAACTCCAGGTACCACCAATAACCGACCCACATCTTGCCTTACTAAAACCAAAACGGCTCACCGGGACTTACATCAACGAGGACTACACCGACACCTATATCAAAAAACGATTGCACTACAAAAACATCATCACCGCGGCAGACATCACGAAGAATCCCTCTCAATACATAATTGTGTTGAATTTCTGGTACTTCTCAGACCTTATCGACCTCAAGCCAAAAAATGGATTGTACATTCATTCGCTCTCCGAGCCATTCAACGAAGAAATGGAAATCTCATACGACCGGATGAAGCACTGGCTGACCCATTTTGATATTGAATTATTCCAATCCCATTGCTCTGGACATATCAACGGTGATGATCTCAAAGAGCTCATCAAAACAGTGAATCCAATGAAACTCTACCCGATCCACACGGAATATCCAAAATTATTCAAAAAACTCCCTAGTAAAACCATCATGGTCAAAGAGGGAAAAACCTATAAACTCTAAACAGTATCAAGGAAGAAGTCATGGGAGGTTACCATAATGGTGGATATCTACCAATACGACAAGAAAAAAGAGGAACAGACCATCATCAAAACCGATACAGGAAGGCGAAAGAAAGAACAATACATTGAGAACCTGAGAGAAGGCGACGCGATCAACGATTTTTTCGCCGTGAAGCTAAAAAAAGCCCAACGACCCTACAAACGTGGAATGTTTTTTGAGTTTGTTGCGACGGATAAAACTGGTGAGATCAGCGTGAAATACTGGGGCGGTGAGAATAAAGATCGAGTGAAACGGCTCTATGAAAGTTTCAACACGGGGGATGTTGTCCAAGTGCGGACGGGCATGGTTGAAAACTATGAGGATAGACTGCAGGTCTCAGTGAATGAAAACACTGGTGGAGTACGAAAATGTGCTCCTAATGAATACGATGTCATAGATTTTCTCCCAGCATTACCTGAAGAACGCATTGAAGAGCTTCATGATATCATCAAAAAAGAACTAAAAACCATTCAGAGTGAACCATTGAAACACCTGCTTGCATCCTTCTTCAACGACCCAGAGATCGTCAAGATGTATCTCCATTCCCCCTCGGCTATCTCGCGACACCATAATTATATCGGCGGTAACCTTGAACATACTGTCGGTGTGATCCGCCTCTGTCAGAATATCTCTGAAATGTACCCATCTGTCAATAAAGATCTTCTGCTTTCTGGTGCATTACTGCATGACATTGGTAAACTCAAAGAGTACACCTACGCTGCTGCTATCGATGTCAGCGATGAAGGTAACTTCATCGGTCATATCGTGATCGGGGAACAATGGATCAGGGAGAAAATCCAGGTACTCAGAACGAACGGGGAGGAATTCCCAAAGGAATTAGAACACCAGCTGATCCATCTTATCCTGAGTCATCATGGCAAATACGAGTGGGGCTCGCCAAAACTACCGAAACTCCTGGAGGCTTGTATTCTCCATCAGGCCGATTTGATGGACTCTCAGGTAAAAAATTACTTGCAGATGATCCAAGATGCAAAGAAACTCACTGATGAAGACTGGACGTTTGTGTATGATGCAGATGCTGGAAAAAAGCGAGCAATATTTTTAGGTGAATACTGATTAAGGATGGTACTATGAAACGAGAAGTCATCAAAATCCTCTGCTGTCCGACCTGCAAAGGAGACCTTGCTCTTACTGTCGAAAAAGAGGAAAAAGGAGACATTATTTCGGGTACATTTACCTGCGCCCATTGTCACATTACGTATCCAATCACCGATGGGATCCCTGACCTGCTCCCCAGAGAAACCTAAGTCTCTTAGACATATTCATTCCAGCTTTTTATTTTAAGGTCATCGATGTCTGTTCGAGAAAGAGCTTCAACGAAGCGTTTCGCGAGTTGCAGGTTTGTGATCAAAGGAACATTAAAATCAACAGCTTTTCGACGAATCAGATAATCGTTCTCAAGTTCTTCCTTTTCGATGTTTTTGGGGATGTTTATCACTAAATCGATTTTCCCTTCAGCGATATAGGTGAGCGTGTTCGGTTCTTTTCCCTCTGATGGCCAGTATAAGACTTCCACAGTCATGCCATTTTCCTTCATGAAATCAGCAGTTCCTTTCGTCGCATAGAAACGATAACCCATCGCCTGCAATATGTTGGCACTCGATAAGAAATCTGCTTTGCTATCGACAGGTCCTGTGGACAAAAGAATAGTTTTTTTTGGTATCATGAACTCGACAGACAGTAGACTTTTCAAGAATGCCTCATTGAAATCATCGCCAAGGCAAGCAACTTCACCTGTTGATACCATTTCGACGCCAAGAATCGGGTCTGATCCTTTCAATCGTGTGAACGAAAACTGAGATGCCTTGACACCGACATAGTCCAAATCAAAAGCAGATCGATCAATGCGAGGGACTCGTTTTCCCATAATTATTTTCGTCGCAAAATCAATAAAATTAATCTTAAAGACCTTTGAGACGAATGGGAAGCTTCGCGATGCACGTAGATTGCATTCGATGACTTTCACATCGTTGTCCTTTGCGATAAACTGGATGTTGAACGGTCCTGTAATCTGTAATGAGGTTGCGATGCTCTTTGTAATGGTTTTGACCCGACGCATCGTCTCTAAATAGGTTCGCTGTGGAGGCAGTACGATGGTCGCATCACCAGAATGAACCCCGGCGTTTTCAACATGCTCGGAGATGGCATAACAGTAGAGTTTCCCATGGTCTGCTACCGCGTCGATTTCGATTTCTTTTGCCCCGGTGATGAATTTACTGATGACGACAGGGTGTTTTTTACTAATCTCTGATGCTTTCTCGAGGTATGCACGGAGTTCTTTATTGCTGAGTGCGATACTCATTGCAGCACCGCTGAGGACATAACTTGGTCGTACCAACACCGGATACCCTACGGTAGCTGCAAAATCTTCAGCTGATTCTACACTTGTGAGTTCTTCCCATTGTGGTTGATCCACCTTTAAAGCGTCCAATAATGCGGAAAATTTATGACGATCCTCTGCGACATCGATATCCTGTGGGGAGGTTCCTAGGATAGGGACACCTGCTTCAAATAGTGGGAGCGCGAGGGTATTGGGGATCTGGCCACCCATCGAAATAATTACTCCTTGTGGTTTTTCCTTCTCATAGATATCTAAGACTCGCTCCAGGGTCAATTCTTCAAAATAGAGTTTATCGCAGATATCATAATCCGTGCTGACCGTCTCAGGGTTACAATTAATCATGATGGTATGATACTTCAATGTACGTAGTGTTGAGATAGAATTCACGCAGCACCAGTCAAATTCCACCGATGAGCCGATCCGGTAGGCTCCACCCCCGAGAACCATCACCTGATGTTTCTCGACCTTGTCAAGGTCATCAGTAGTTGCATTGTAAGTGAGGTAGAGGTAGTTGGTTTTTGCGGGGTACTCAGCAGCAAGGGTGTCAATCTGTTTTATGTTTGGAATGATGTGAAGTTTCTTCCGTCGTTTCCGTACATCAGATTCACTGCTTTTTGTAAACAGGGCTATTTGTTGATCTGAAAAACCTTTTTGTTTGGCCTCTCTGAATAATGCGGATGGTAAAGAAGATAGACTGTGATTTTTTAGTTGTTGTTCAATATCAATAATGTTTTGTATCTTCGAAAGGAACCATGGAGTCACTTTTGATATCTTGGCGACTTTCTCAAGGGAGTATCCTTGTTTGAGTGCCTGGACGATCGCGAACATGCGCTTATCGGAAGGTTCTCTTAATTCTTTTTCGAGATTAGCAAATACCAGAGTGTCTCCGACAAGGCCAGGTGTTCCGACATCAAGCATCCGGATTGCTTTCTGCAATGCTTCCTCAAAGCTCCTCCCGATAGCCATGACTTCGCCGACTGATTTCATTTCAGATCCCAGTCGGATGCTTACTCGTCTGAACTTCTGTAGGTCCCACCGGGGAAATTTCACGACCACATAATCAAGAGCAGGCTCGAAACACGCAGAGGTTTCTCCGGTTATCATATTCGGTAACTCAGGGAGTCCATAGCCAAGACTGAGTTTTGCAGCGATTAATGCGAGTGGATATCCGGTTGCCTTTGATGCAAGCGCAGAACTACGACTGAGTCGCGCGTTCACCTCGATGATACGGTAATCTTCCGATTGAGGGTCTAAAGCGAATTGGATGTTACATTCACCAACAATCCCAAGATGTCTGATGACTTTTATAGAAAGGGAGCGTAACATGAAATTCTCAGATGCAGAAAGGGTTTGTACTGGAGCGGTGACAATGCTTTCCCCGGTGTGAATCCCCATTGGATCGACATTCTCCATAGAACAGACCACGATGCAGTTATCATATCGATCCCGTACCACCTCATATTCCAGCTCCTTCCATCCTCCAAGATATTCCTCTATAAGGATTTGACGAGTGTACGAGAAAGCTTTTTTCGCCAGGTCCACCAGCTCTTTTTTATTTGCTGCCATACCAGAGCCCAGACCACCAAGCGCGTACGCTATCCGGCACATCACGGGATATCCGATTTCTTCAGCGACATGAATCGCTGCATCGACGGTATTGACCGCTCTGCTGACGGGGACTTTTAGGTTGATTTCTTTTATTTTCTTCACAAATTGTTCTCGATCCTCTGTGTTCTGAATTGAGAGAATCGGGGTTCCGAGAACCTCGACGTTATATTTTTTCAGCACACCGGTTTCCGCAAGCATAAGTCCAACATTCAGCGCCGTTTGTCCTCCGAAACCAAGGAGGATACCATCTGGTCGTTCCTTCGCGATTACTTTTTTGACAAACGCTGCAGTCACTGGCAAAAAATAGACTTTATCAGCAAGGTACTCAGAGGTTTGGATTGTCGCAATATTCGGATTGACTACAATGATTTTTATTCCTTCGTCCTTTATCGCTTTAATCGCTTGACTAC
>DATMXJ010000210.1:0-6496 GCA_035561675.1 Thermoplasmatota archaeon | reverse complement strand
CCATTAGAAGGTACGAGGAATCTTAGAAAGAAAAAAGGGAATAATACCACTCTTTGATTGATCTTAATATGTATCTCCATTTTAACGATCGTGCTAATTATAACCAGGATAAATATTTACGCGGGGAGGGAGATTCGAACTCCCGAGGTCTGAGACCATTGGATTAGCAATCCAACGCCTTACCGGGCTGGGCCATCCCCGCATTCGGAGTGGGAGATAATAAACCAGACCGATAAAAAGGTTATGTCAAAACAAATCTTAAAATACCCTATGAATCTTCTCGGTCACCAATGGAGGACTGGACAGAGAAATACCGACCGAAGACATTACGTGATATCATAGGTAATGAGCGTGCTCTTTCTGCTTTACGTTCTTGGGCAGAACGATGGAACCAAGGAAAATTACCTGATAAACGGGCTGCGATCCTCTCAGGAAAACCGGGGACAGGAAAAACCAGTACCGCTCATGCGTTAGCTTCAGACCTTGGATGGACGGTTCTTGAACTCAACGCATCAGACGCACGCAATGAATCATCCATTAAACGTGTCGCGACAGCGGGTGCAGTCAATGAGACATTCGATATCACTGGAGAATTTATACCATTGAGAAAGGGAGGACGAAAACTCATCATTCTTGATGAAGCAGATAACCTGTACGAAAAACTTGACAAATCAGATTCAGAGAGTGGCCTTGGGGACAGGGGAGGTAAAAAAGCGATCATTGATACGATCAGAATCACCAGACAGCCAATCATCTTGATTGTCAATGATTTTTATGAGCTGACGAAAGGTGGAGGAGAACCACTTAAAAACCTCTGTAACGTCATCCAATTCTACACAGTGAATCCCAGTCAGATCGTCGAGTTGTTAAAACATATCTGTATCCAGGAAAATATTTCGGCGGACATCCGAGCATTAAAAACCATTGTCGACCGGTCCAAAGGGGATGTCCGATCTGCGGTAAACGACCTCCAATCACTCTGTGTCAACCGTACACAACTCACCATGGAGGATATCGATGTGCTCGGATATCGTGACCGAGATGCTCTCATTTTCGATGCGTTACGAGAGGTGTTTAAAACAAAAAATTTCCAAAAAAGCAGAGATTGTATGCGAGATATCGATGTGGAGCCGGAGATGTTTTTACTCTGGATCACTGAAAATTTACCCAGAGAATATCTCGATGTGAAGGATCTCGTACGTGGCTACGAGGCACTCTCAACAGCAGATGTGTTTTTTGGAAGAGTCGCCAAAACACGGGTCTACGATCTCTGGTCGTACGCTTGTGATATGATGAGTGCGGGGGTCTCTACAGCAAAAACCCACAGCTATGGTAATACACAATACGCATTCCCGTTATGGTTGAAACAGATGAAAGGTAACCAATCCGCGCGGTTGATTCGTGATGGTGTGACAAAGAAAATCTCAAGGCTGAATCATGTCTCAGACCAGAAAACGAAAGAAGCGATCCTTCCGCATTTCCAGGCCTTGTTTCGGAATAACCCCAGATTTGCTTGCAAGATGATACGGCAGCTGGACCTCGTAGAAAGCGAAGTGAAATTCCTTCTGGGGGAAAAATATCTTCATCGGATGAAAGACATCGTGCAGTGCGCTGAAAAAACCGATGAGAAACAAGAAGAAATCGAAATGACGACCCCAATGAAACAGAAAGATGGAGAGGAGAAAAAAGAAAGCACGGATCTGAAACAACCAAGCATCTTTGATTTTTAATCGTTATTTCTTCAGGTCATCCAGTTTTTTCATGACATCGACAGCGTCTTGTTTGTACTCATCTTTAATCTTGGTGTAGGTCTCATCAGAAATGGATTTCGCACGGTACTGTTTCTCAAGGTCCTTTAACAGTGAGAGCAGCAATGATTTCTTCGTTACGAGTGTTTCTTCTGACTCGGAGACCGCTTTTTTGGTTTTCGACCGTTGTTTTTTCAATACGAGTAACAACACAGCTAAAACGATAATGACGACAAGGAAGACGAGGATAATCATCGTGATGTTTAGCGGAGCCTCCGTCGGGTTGTATAAACGAATCTGTATCTCATTGTTCATATCAGAGGCATATAAAAGATTTTCACCCCGGAAGATATCCCGATTCTCGTAGGAGATGGTAAACATCGTCGTATTATATTGGATAGTTTTTACGAAATTCTGGGCATTGTTTGGTAAAGAATAGGTCACCTGCAGAGTCAGAGACGTATCAGGGGTCATCGAGAGATTTACCGCGCTGAGGTTACACGTTCGGATATTCCCAGTAATCAGTGGAATGATGTCTGTGCCGGATTGCTTCTCCTTAATTTCCACAGCATCTTGGACATCTTGTTGTATCCAGAAACGCAGTGAGGTGACGTTCTCTGTCCCTATATTGGTCACTTTAATGGTTTCATCGACCTGCAGACCGGTGTTAGAAAGAGAAATCGCTATGATTTCTTGGTCAACAATCACTCCTGCATCATTCGCACGTATTGAAGGACACAGGACGGTGATCGTTAGTATCGTGAGCAGAATGATTGTTAGTGTTTTCTTCATATGGATTCTCCGTTGCCATGTGTTTCTTGTTTATGTAGTTTTCGATTGTTTTTCTCCACAAGGTTGCTGCACAATTTATAGAGTATTGTTGTATTTCCTTCGTGGTTTTGTTTTATTAAAAGAAGGAATGAGGTTACATCGATCGCAGGCGGCGGATCCGCTCATCAAGAGGTGGATGGGTCGACCAAATCGAGTCACGGAGCGCTCGTTTGTATGGATTTGCGATATAGAGTGGCGCAACTGTCTTTGAGCCTTTCGGATCGTCAGGTAAATCCCCTTTGATTTTCTCCAAAGCTTTTGCGAGTCCCTCTGGGTTTCTCGTCAGGTACGCTCCATCAGCATCAGCAAGGTACTCTCGTCTGCGTGAAATCGCAAGGTAGGTAAGCCTTGAGAAAATCGGTGCGAGGATAATGAAGATGATGGCGATGACAAGAATAATGGCATTGCCGTCTCCTTTTCGATCATTGCTTCGTCCACCCCTTGTAAAGAACATCATCCGTAACGCGATCTCAGCGATAAGGGCAATCGCCCCGACGACTCCGACGGTGACAGTCATCACCAGGATATCGCGATTCCGGATATGGCTCATCTCATGGCCAATGACGCCTTCAAGTTCTTCAGAGTTCAACTGCTGCAAGGCACCGGTGGTCGCGCAGATGACGGCATCCTCAGGTTTATGGCCGGTCGCGAACGCGTTGATATCCTTTGAATCCTGAACATAGACCTTAGGCGTTGGTAGGCCAGCAGCAAGAGCCATCTCTTCGACTTTAAAGCTCAGGAGTTTTTCTTCGCGGTTCTGTGGGTTCACCGGTCGTGCCCCTGCCGCAGAAATAACACTTTGTACTGAAAATGAATAGGTAATAAAGATGTAGAACAGCGCGATTGGCAGCGCAAGCATTATGGTCAGTATGGGTGGAGCACCCAGGATAAAGCCGATGGCAAAAATAACAGAAAAAAGGAGAATGACCATGAACATACAGATAACAAGGGTATCGAACTTGTTTTTCCGTATATGGTCCTCTATGAGTCGCGGTTGCTGTTCCATAATTTTCAGAGAATCGACTTACTTAGAATGATACCTTAGGTACTTCTCGTGATGCTTCCGGGATCTGTAGCATTTGTCGTTCTTTCTTCCCCATCATGTTCGCAAAGATATTGCCGGGGAAGGTTTCGATAAGGTTGTTGAACTGTAGTACGGAGTCATTGAAGTGCTGCCGTGAGTATGCGATTTTTTCCTCAGTGTGAGTTAATTCGTCCTGAAGCTGCAGGAAATTCTGATTCGCCTTGAGGTCAGGGTAGCTTTCCGATACTGCAAATAATGTTTTTAACGCTCCGGTCAGCATGTTGTCTGCGTTGATGCTTTCTTGAGGTGATTTTGCTGTCATAACCGCAGATCGGGCTTGTGTCACGGCTTCGAGGGTTTGTCGCTCATGATTCATGTAACCTTTGACGGTCTCCATGAGATTGGGGATAAGGTCTGCCCTTCGTTTGAGCTGCACATCAATCTGAGCCCATGCGTTATCAATTCTGTTTTCGTACCTGACGACTCGGTTGTAGTAACCAAAGAACCAGAGCAGAACTACAACAACTATCAGTAGTACGATTAGTCCTATTATCAAAGTTAGGTCCATAGTTTGCCTCCTCAGGGATAGGTGTAATAAGATGTTTTATTTAAACATATCGTGTAAAAAGATAGGACATGGGGAATCATTATTTCTTTTTCCCTTTGAAAACCTCGTAGGCTTCCTTTGGTGTCGCTTTCTTATGGACAATTTCGTTGACAGCTTTTATCATATTGACCGGGTTGAGGCTTTGGAAGATGTTTCTTCCCATGTCGACACCGATTGCGCCTGCCTGAATCGCATCGTACGCCATCTGTAGCGCCTCGTCCTCCGGTTGTTTCTTCCCACCTGCGATGACGACCGGGACTGGACAGGATTCTATGACTTTCTCGAACTCAGGGACGTAATAGGTTTTTACGATATGCGCACCAAGTTCAGCAGCTATTCGGGACGCGAGACTCATGTAGCGAGCGTCTCGTTTCATTTCCTTTCCCACTGCAGTTACGGCTAAGACTGGGATTCCGTATCGTTCTGCTTCGTCGATGTACCGGGTCATGCCTAGGATGGTGTCCCGCTCGAATTCTGCTCCGACTAGGATAGAGTATGCCACACCGGAGGCGTTGAGTCGTATCGCATCCTCAATGGAAACAACAGTGCCTTCGTGGAGAAGTTTCGGACCGATAATACTTGTTCCCCCTGAGACGCGTAAGACGATGGGAACATCAATCGTTGGGTTGATGTAGTCTCGTAGCGCACCACGTGTCAGCATTAAGGTATCTGTATAGGGCAGCAAAGGATTCACCATGCAATTAAGTCGTTCAAGCCCTGAAGTCGAGCCCATGAAGTACCCATGATCAACTGCAAGCATCACGGTGCGTCCATCTTTTGGTTTAATGATTCGGGAAAGCCGATTTTTCATACCCCAATCCATACTCTTTTGCCTCCGTTTTCCTGGTAAACGACGCAGGATTATATAAACTATTACTGTCGATGTTTAGGGATAGAAGATTTTCTTTCATCATGGTTATTTTCAGGTAGTTACTGTAATATGATTAGAGTGGAAAAATATAAGTCTCGTTTCGATATTTATTTCTATCAATGAGCGACAGGAAGGAGGTTCCAATCGGGATCGTAGTATTTCTCATCTTCATCATTGTTCTTGATGCTATTTTCCTATTCTATCTAGGGAATGCTCTTCTATTCGAGTATAGTGATTATATCGCGTTTTTTTCATTCTCCCTTATGTCAATCGTAATGTGGATTGATGTACTCCTCACAGTACTTTCTTTGATTATTATCCCTTATGGTTTTGTGAAAAAGAAAAATTGGGCGCGAATCTTTGCGTTCGTGTTTCTCTCCTGGTTACTTTTGAGAACAATCCTGTACATCGCTACGACTGGCGAAAAAACCATTGGTTATCTTTTTTTTGTTCTGTTTATCGTATCCTTGATGTATCTTCTTTCGTCATCAGTGAAAAGTTACTTCAAGATAAGTACCATGGCTATCATTCCAACGGAAATCATACAGGAATACACCTATGGGCCCTATACGTTATATACAGAACTCGTTCATCTGAGAAATGGGAAAAACCAAATCATCTATTTTTTTAGTAAAAGAAAACCTAAAAGCGGGACTCCCACCACGCTCCCGGAGGGATATCTGGTGGAAGTGAGCAAGAGGTCAGGTTTGCCGTATTTGAAAAAAGAGACGAGTTGAGTTCTAAACATTGTGTCATAATTTTATAAACAACATCAGAATCTCTTTGGCGGGGACATCCTTTTTTTTCTTTTGGCAAACCTTTTTTATGTGTTGTGGTGTTACCAGTCCGTACAATAAGGGAGGCAGCTTATGCCAAATATTGAGAATTTAGAACCAAAACTTGTATGGAAACATTTTGATGAGATTAGGAAAATCCCACGCTGCTCAAAACACGAGGAAAAAATCAGGGAATACATTGTGAATTTTGCTAAGAAACAAGGACTTAAAACAAAGGTAGACCAGGTTGGGAACGTCGTCATTCTAAAACCAGCGACAACAGGGATGCAAAACAAACCGACCGTCATCCTGCAGGGACACATGGATATGGTCTGTGAAAAGAACAGTGACGTAATATTTGATTTTTCTAAAGATCCGATTCAGCTGAAAATCACCGGTGACCTGCTTACCGCGAACGGTACAACACTTGGAGCAGACAACGGGATCGGCCTTGCGATAAGCCTTGCCATCTTAGAGGATACTAAGGTGCGACACGGGCCTATCGAAGCATTATACACGATTGATGAAGAAACCGGTCTGACTGGTGCGTTTGCCATGAAATCGGATATGCTGACCGGGAAAATCATGCTCAACCTTGACAGCGAGGATTTCGGGGTGCTTACTGTCGGATGTGCTGGT
>DATMXJ010000209.1:0-2615 GCA_035561675.1 Thermoplasmatota archaeon | reverse complement strand
GTCCAACTAAGGAAACTTCTTTCGCAAATATCACCGCTGGGCCGATTTGTAACATCACCAGCGGCCAGTTCTGTCAAATCACCACCCAACCAATCTGCCAAATCACTTCTCAACCGATTTGTTCGCTCACTAAAGGGTTTTTCTGTTGGACGATCTATGGTCCAATCTGCCCCACCACTGGGATAAAATGTCATCCTCCGACCTCCAGACCCGTGCTGTGCAACATCTTCGGTGCCGCAGGAAAAATATTAAAGACCATTATCCTTGTCCTGCTGCTTGCGACGGTGATTTTTGTTCCCATTGTCATCCTGTCAATGGTGTTTATCACTATGTCTAACCCAGAACGGTGCGAACAAATACATGAGCAGATAACCTTGTGGTTCAACTGCACCGCACCTGAATAAAATCATGCATGCTTTAAGTGAGATGAGAGAAATGGTTGAAAAAAAGAAGACAACAATAAAACCTGAACCAGCAAAGACCGAAGGAACAAAGGATGAAACAGCGAAAACACCACAATCATCCTATACGATGAACGAGGTTTTCAAAATCACTGACGATCTCTTCACCCTTTCAAAAGAAAGAGAATATCCTCTTGGTGCTTTTATCCATGGGTTGATTTTTACTTTGGAATTCGCTTCACAATCCTATCGTATCCCACCACAGCAACTCGCGGAGATCAAACGAGATTGCCGTCGCTACGTTGACGAGATTGTTCGTTCGAATGCTCTCAGAACAACAGAGCAAAAGAAAAAGTAAAAAAAGATGATTGTGAAATTCTTTTTTTCTTCCAATGATATTCTAATGTAGTGCTCATTTGATTTGACCGATGGTTTGTTTACATTTTTATCCAGATGATGAAGATACTTCCAGTCACCTTCTTTTCAATTGGTATGGGTACCTCTTCGCACGACGCGGACACTGTGATTTCGATTTTCCCAAACCCGAGGCATCGTCCTGATGTGACTGTTTCTTCATTACCTGCATCGATGTTGGTGAGAAGTCCCCCATAACTTTTATAAATCAGTTTAAAAACACCACCCGTAATATAGATCTCCCAAGTGACATTGCTTGCATCTGCATTTCCATTGTTTTGGATCACCGCGAATACTCCTTTTCCACCCGTGATAGTACCAATCTCTAACAATGGAAGGTCTTTTTCTGTGGTAAAGCTCCAGACTGGTCCATCGGTGAAGGCCCCAAAGCTGTCGGTCGCCCGAATCATCCAATAATATGTTGTTAGATAAGAAAGCGTTCCAGGGTCAATGGAGGTTTCTGGAAGATTTTCAGCAAATAGCAGTGGTGAAGGGTTTGTTCCAAAATACAGGTCATAGGTCACCGAGTCGTTGTCTGGGTCTCCACCTGTCCAGCTGAGATCACTATCAATTGGAACATCACTTGATGTATCTGCGGGTGATGGATTGGCTGGTTCGAAAGGTGGGAGATTGGTGCCTTGGTATTTCATGACCCAAACATCGACGAGTTCATCTTGGTACACCCCTGTGTTTCCGACGACAAGATAGCCACAATCAGTCGTCTCAATTCCATAATTTGCAACATCTTCTTTTCCTTCGTTATCAATGATATCTGACCATTCCTCCAGTCCGTTTTCATCGGTTTTTATCACATACATGTCGGGGACTTGGGTGGTTGGGTTGGTGTATTCTCCAGCGATGAAATACCCACCGTCTGTTGTTTGTTGCACGCTGTGTGCTTGATCATTAGCTGTTCCTCCGAACGTATAATCCCACTCGACATTGCCGTTGCTATCGGTTTTAATTAACCAGATGTCGCCTTCACCTGCCCCAACGGAGGTTGTCACACCTGTAATGATATAACCGTCATCCTTGGTTTGTTGTACAAAACTTCCCTCCTCGTACTCTGAACCACCAAAGGTCTTAGTCCAATCCTCATTCCCATTCGCATCGGTCTTAAGTAAGATAAGATTGCTGTTACCTCCAGTTAATTCAATCACACCAGTGATAATGAATCCCCCATCGGTGGTTTGTTGAACGTGATCGCCGCCGTCAAGACCCGTCCCTCCAAATGTATGATTCCATTCTTCGACTCCCCCTGAGTTCATTTTGATTAGCCAGATGTCAGCGCTGCCAGCACCATAGGAACTGGTCCATCCGACTGCGATATATCCACCATCAGAGGTCTGAGATGCGTCTTGTAGGTTATCATAATAATCGAAATTTCCAAACTCAGACGTCCAGGAGATATTACCATTCCCATCTGTTTTTACGACATACCCATCGATATGGTACGTATAACCTGTGTATCCTGTGATGATATAACCGCCGTCAGAGGTTTGTTGAATCGACCTCCCGACGTTTTCATTATATGCAATCCCGTAAGTTTGAGACCATTGTTCTTCGCCATTTCCGTCGATTTTCAGCATGTAGATATCTCCTCTCCAGGGCATAAAGGCGTTTCTGCCGAGTGCCCCGGTGATGATGTACCCGCCATCGGAGGTCTGCTGTACGCAATTACCCCAATCTATTTTTTCACTCCCATATGTATTTGCCCATTCAATCGGTGGTTGGAAGGATAGCTGTTTTACGGTCCCACTATGGGTTCCTGTCACTGAGGTAACCATACTGCCTAATAAC
>DATMXJ010000208.1:0-2257 GCA_035561675.1 Thermoplasmatota archaeon | reverse complement strand
CTTGCGTCATCAATATATATTATTAGAGAATGGGGGCTATAGTCTTTTTAAAACACATCTCCTCACCACCTCACTAACGACCCCATTCTCTCACTATTGCTATTAAAAACTCGTCTCAAGCGGGATATATATTGTGTACTTTTTTATAGTTTTTTATAAATTCAAAAAATTCCTATGAAAAACAAGACATCGAAAAAATCAAAAAAATTATGAATGGTGGAGTACTACTTTTTCTGATTCTATGGTCTGTGCTCGCTGACACAGGTACAGATGTACAGTGGTCTGTGTCATGCAGAGATCATGGATTACTTGGGGATCTGTTGGGCGTCGTTCCTCACCGACCTCGACGGTATACGCAAGGACACCTTTTTCGCGATACAACCAATTCTCAGAGCTGCCCAAGGTGCCTCCATACAAGGGGATGAGACGATCTTTTTTTACTAACAGATAATAGTCGTTGATGGATGATATGTTTTCACCGACGGATCGGAAAAGTGCTTCATCCGGTGTCTGTTTGGTGGTATGCATCCAGGGATAGGCGATAAACTCACCGTACGAATGATACGAAATCGAAATGGAGAAATCATGATTCTCAGCAAAGGATTTCACTGCCTTGGTCTCATTTTCTGAGAAGGGATACGGACCTCGATAATTGAAGCTGGAATCAGGGAGAATAATCGGGAGATAGTACCGCATAGGGAAAATATACGCAAGGAACCAAGGATCATCATAGTTCCTATTCAGATTCACCCCATAAGAAGTCACTGTCGGACTCTTCCCAAATGGTCCATGGTTCGGGGCACAGTTCTTCCGCGAGTCCGCCGTGACGCCATCAGGGTTCACCATCGGGATGAGATAGATTTGTGTGGTGTCCATGGCATTTTGAACCTCAGGGAGGCTATTGTTCTGGTAGTTCTCAAGCATGTAGCGGATGAAGAATAAGCAGATCTCAACACCAGGCCATTCATTCCCATGATGAGCAGCCATGAACAGGACGCCAGGCTCTTCTTCTTCCTGGTTCACGTTATCAGACAGCTTCACCATCCAGAGGTCCCGTCCTTCGTAAGTTTTCCCAATCGAGGAAAGCGACATGAGAGCGGAATAGTTCTCCTGCAAGGAATGTAACTCATCGGTGAGTTCTTGATAGGTATGGTAATGGTACGGTTCCGATGAACTCTGTCGAGATGATTGAGCGGTGAACACACCGGAAAAAGGAGCAAAGAGGATGAATACGAAACAGAACCCAGCTAGTACGATATATCGAATTTGAGAGAAGGGTATCTTCTTCATTGAACGTATCCCCATAGATACTATAGATATGAAGTATATATAATTTTTTTAAAAGAATAAAGGATTAGAATTGAAGGAAAATCTTTGCAAGGACAACGACGGTTGATACGACGATCAGCAATGCAAGGAATTGTTTTACTCCTGAATCCATATTTATGACCTCAATTCCAGATTATGTCCTTCATTCTTTATATATTGTCAGAAAACGTTTGGGAAAAACCAAACGACCAGGGAGATGACTCATCTCACTAGAAAAGACGCTCCATTCCCTTGAATCCCGATGCATTACTTTTTAAATAAGACGCACCTATTCTCCATTCGATGAAACCAGTCTTGCAGGTAGCATTAGACCTTCTGAACGCAGACAGAGCACTTGCTATCGCCCATGATGCGGTGAAAGGAGGAGCAGACTGGCTTGAGGCGGGAACCCCTCTGATAAAAAGCGAGGGGATGGATATCGTCCGCCAGTTACGAGAACAATTCCCGGACAAGACAATCGTCGCAGACATGAAGACCATGGACACCGGCGCTCTTGAAACAGAGATGGCGGCTAAAGCCGGAGCTGACATCATAAGCATCCTAGCAGCATCAGATGATGGTACCATCAGGGATGCTATTACTTCAGCACGCAAATATGGTGCGAAGCTCATGATAGATCTTATCAGCTCACCAGATATGATACGACGGGCGAAAGAGGTGGAAAAACTCGGTGCCCAGTTCCTCTGCATCCACATCGGCATCGACGAACAGATGCATGGAAAAAAACCTTTGTCAATCCTCAAAGAACTCGTCAAACACACCACATTACCGGTTGCGGTAGCAGGTGGTTTAAACAGTGAGACAGTCCCTGAGGTCGTCAAAGCCGGTGCTCAGATTATTATTGTTGGCGGGGCAATAACCAAAGCAAAAAACGTCACGGAAGCAACACGCACCATCAAAAAAACAATGCTTGAGAAGAAGGCCTGTC
>DATMXJ010000207.1:0-2782 GCA_035561675.1 Thermoplasmatota archaeon | reverse complement strand
ATCTGAACAATTGTTTCCGAAACAAAATGATGTGTTTCCATTCTTCTCACGAACGATTGAGTTTGCTCAAAACATTTAAAGAGTCTCATTTGATTCATAATACCGTTGAGGGTGAAGGATGAAAACAATCAATCGAGTTGTCATACCTGTCGACACGACTGACCTGTCAAAGGTCGCGGCAGAACAAGGCGCGTTTTTTGCAAAATTACTCAACGTCGAAATATCCATTATCTCTGTCAACGACTCACAGCAGTACATGCTATCAAAACTGCTTGAAGAAAAGATAGAAAAGGAAAAACTCACCGCGATAGAAGAAGTAAAAAAGATCATTGAGGAACAAGGAATAGTGACAACAACCAAGCTAGCTGCTGGCGCACCAGCAGCAGAGATCACCAAATTCGTCAAAGACGATGATCTGATCGTGATGGCAAGCAAAGGACGCAAAGGCTTCAACAAGTTCTTCCTAGGCAGCGTCTCCGAAGAAGTGCTCAAAACAGCTCCCTGTACTGTGATGGTCATCAAAGAAAAAATAAAAAAATGGACCGTCGATGATCTCACATCATTAGCCAAAGAAAAATAAAAAAGAGGACGTTATTCAGAGTCCTCGTCCTTCTTTTTCTTTTTTTCGCCTTTGACCTTGTAATCCGCATTGATCGTATCGTCACCAGAAGGTTGCCCTTGCCAGGATTCCCCCTGAGACGACCCTTGTCCGGGTTGTTGCTGGTATTGCTGTGCCGCCTGCTGATAAATCGCAGTGGATGCTTTCTGGAACGCTTGTGTCAGCGCGTCGGTTTTCTCCTTGATGACATCGGTATCATCACCGGTAAGGGCTTCACGCAGCTCCTTTAACGCTTTTTCAAGGTTTTCCTTATCCTCGCTGGAGAATTTATCCTTCAGTTCCACCAATGCTTTCTCCGTACTATGCATGAGTGAATCAGCGGTATTGCGAATCTCGATTTTTTCCTTGCGACGTTTATCCTCGTCTTCATGCTCCTTAGCTTCCTTGCGCATCCGCTCGATCTCGGAATCCGACAGTTTCGTCGAACCAGTGATGCGGATCGACTGTTCTTTCCCGGTACCCAGGTCCTTTGCAGACACGTTCATGATGCCGTTCACATCAATATCGAAGGACACCTCTATCTGAGGCAGTCCACGCGGAGCAGGAAGGATGCCATCAAGATGGAACCTGCCAAGGCTCTTATTGTCAGCAGCCATGGGTCGTTCTCCCTGCAGGACGTTGATCTCCACGCTGGTCTGGTTATCCGCAGCGGTGGAAAACACCTTGCTTTTCTTCGTCGGCACCGTGGTGTTCCGGTCAATTAACGGCGTCGCGACACCACCAAGGGTCTCAATGCTTAACGTCAAGGGAGTGACATCAAGCAGTACGATATCCTTATCAATATCACCGGAGAGCACGCCCGCTTGAATCGCGGCGCCGATCGCGACACATTCCATCGGATCGACCTCCCGTTTCGGCTTCTGTTTAAAGATCTCCTCAACTTTCTTCTGCACTATCTGCATGCGGGTGACACCACCGACAAGCACGACATGATCAATATCCTCTGGTTTCAGTTTCGCATCCTGCAACGCTTGGCGACAGGGTTTTTCGCTACGCTGGACAATCGGAGAGATAATTTCTTCAAGTTTGGTTCGAGTCAGTTTCATCTCAAGATGTTTTGGTTCTCCGGTGACGACGTAGATGTAGGGTAGGTTGATATCGGTTTGAAGCGTCGAAGATAACTCTATTTTTGCTGTTTCTACTGCCTCCAATACTCGTTGTAATGTTTTTGGTTCTTTACGGAGATCGACGCCATGTTTTTTCTTGAATTCTTCAGCGATGTAATCGACCAGAGCTCTATCCATGTCAGAGCCGCCGAGCTGTGTATCACCACTTGTGGATAAGACTTCGAAAACGCCACCTCCAACCTCCATGATGGTGACATCAAGGGTCCCTCCGCCGAAATCATACACCGCGATTTTCTGGTCACCTTCCTTATCTAACCCGTAGGCGAGAGCGGCGGCGGTCGGCTCATTGATGATACGTTTCACATTGAACCCTGCGATCGCACCAGCATCCTTGGTTGCCTGCCGCTGATCATCATTAAAATAGGCAGGAACCGTTATTACTGCATCGGTGATTTTTTCACCAAGGAAATCCTCAGCGTCTTTCTTGATCTTCTGAAGGATGAACGCGGAGATTTGCTGTGGGGTATAGGACTTCCCACGGAGAGTGACTTTCTCATGCGTCCCCATCTTTCGTTTTATTCGTTGAACAGTCCCTTCGGTGTTGGTAACCGCCTGTCGTTTCGCTGCTTCACCAACCAGCATTTCCCCGGTTTTTGTGAACGCGACAACAGAGGGAAAATATGGTTGTCCTTCAACGCTCTTTATAATGACTGGTTTTCCTGCTTCGATATATGCTGCCTCGGAATTTGTTGTTCCGAGATCAATTCCTATAATCTTACTCATATCATACACCTCCAAAGTGGTTTAATTTATGGTTTCTTTTTTGCGACAATAACATGGGCGGGCCGGAGGAGTTTTTCTCCCACCAGATACCCTTTTTTTATTTCATCAAGGATTGTTCCATCAACGCATTCAGATTGTTCTATAGCGGAGACTGCGTTGTGAAGTTGATAGTTGAAAGGTTTTCCTTTACAATCAATGTAGGTTACTCCTTCTTTTTCGAGGAATTTATCAAGGTTTTCTAGTAAAAGTTTTAACCCTGGTTTTGGGTCCGGGTCTTCATATGCTTTTTTCAAAAGTTCGTGTAGGTCAAGGA
>DATMXJ010000206.1:0-8766 GCA_035561675.1 Thermoplasmatota archaeon | reverse complement strand
AATTATTATAGCTATTTCTTTCGTATTTTTCTGATAAGACAGATTGAATTTTTTGATAGTGGTTTACGCAATTTTTCTCCATATGAATCGTGTTTCTTTCCCATTTTTTTACCTTCGGAACTACTGTGCACCCAAAAGCCTTAGTCTGCACCCAAATTCGATGAAAACAAGCAATATGGATGCAAAGTCTATTCAGACCCAATGCTTAAATAATTTCGGTCGGGGATAATTATAAGAACATTATGTCAGTAGTTTTCATGAGTCTTATCTGATTTTTCTTGGGAATCTGAAGGTATATTTCAAAAAATAATACATAGCAAAATATTTATATAAGTTATATCATTGCGCTTAAAAGCATATCGAAAAGTTTAAAATAATTTACGGGGGCGTAGGTAAATGGTACAAATGCAATCCAAAAAGAAAAAAGAAAAAAGACAAAGCATTGAAGAAATCATTCAATGCCCTGAATGTAACAGTACACATTTAAGTAAAGATTACGCACGCGCAGAACTCGTCTGTGCTGATTGCGGCCTTGTTATTGACCAAGACTTCATCGACCATGGACCAGAATGGAGAGCATTCGACAGCGATCAACGAGAAAAACGAGCACGTGTCGGAGCACCAATGACGTATACCATACACGACAAAGGACTCAGCACCATGATCGGCTGGAAAAACCGAGACTCCTACGGAAAATCCATCCCCACCAGAAACAGAGCTCAACTCTATCGATTACGAAAATGGCAGCGGCGCATCAGAATCAGCGATGCAACCGAAAGAAACTTAGCATTCGCCTTATCAGAACTCGACCGCATGGCATCCGGTATGGGACTCCCAAGGACCGTCCGGGAAACCGCCGCGATGGTTTACCGAAAAGCAGTCCTCAAAAACCTCATCCGCGGACGCAGCATCGAAGGAGTATCAGCATCAGCCTTATACGCCGCCTGCAGACAATGTAACGTACCACGAACCCTTGACGAAATCGCAGCATCCTCTCGAGTCTCCCGCAAAGAAATCGGAAGAACCTATCGATTTATCGCCCGAGAATTAGGATTAAAACTCATGCCAACATCACCCCAGGATTACATCTCACGATTCTGCAGCGAACTGAAACTCAGCGGCGATGTACAAGCAAAAGCAATTGAGATTTTGAAAGACGCCGCTGACAAGGAACTCACTAGTGGTCGTGGACCAACCGGGGTTGCTGCCGCATCCATCTATATCTCATCGATTCTCTGTGGCGAACGACGAACACAGCGAGAAGTCGCAGATGTCGCTGGTGTGACAGAAGTCACAATCAGGAACCGATACAAGGAACTTGCTGAACGACTCGACATCGACATCATTCTGTAAAACGCTATGACTCGCTGGTACAAGGAAAAAAAGAAAGAACATTTTTATAAAGAGGCAAAACGAGTCGGTTACCGTGCACGCTCCGCCTTCAAATTACAACAAATCCAAAACAGATTCCATCTGATCCCGAAGAATGGTGTCATAGTCGACCTTGGTGCAGCCCCTGGTGGATGGAGCCAAGTAGCAAAGGAACTCGTGGGAACAGATGGTATTGTCATCGGAGTAGACCTCTCATCGATTAAACCTTTCGAGGGCATACAGTTCCTCCAAGGAGATGTGACCAAAACTGAAACCCTTGAGCAAATCAAGAGCCTGATGAATGGAAAGAACGCAGACGTGATATTATCAGATATGTCCCCCGACATCTCTGGGAATTATTCTATCGATCAAGCACGAAGCGCATGGTTATGCGAATGCGCGTTACTCGCGGTCACACAGATATTACAACCAGGCGGCCATTTTATCTGTAAAATCTTTGAAGGAGAAGATACGAAAGCATTCATCGAAAAGGTGAAACTTCAATTTATGGTTGTGAAAACATTTTCTCCTGAAGCATCACGTAAAAGTAGCTCTGAGGTCTATATTATCGCCAAATCGTTCAAAAACCCTTGTAAAAAGTACCATGATTCATCATAGTAAGCTAATAAAAGGGTATATTATATAGGAGTTGATATCAGTTAAGTTTTATCAAATGGTAGAAACAATGCCGGACCAATCACTTGCTCTCGAAGTGTTTCTCAAACACACCCATGAGGATATCGAGAAGAAAATCAATGAACTTATTACTGATCAGAATATTTTAACGATATTAAAGGAGGGGAAACGGTTACGCCCATTACTTGGCGCCCTGTCTTTCAAAGTCTGTACCGGGGGAAATGAATCATCACAACTCTACCAACAGTTTTTAGAAGGAACGGTCGCAATAGAACTTGCACATGGAGCCTCCTTAGTTCATGATGACATCATCGATGGTGACCTAACCCGGCGGGGAGAGCCTGCGTTTTACATCAAGACCGGAATCGATAACGCGATCCTCATCGGTCATAAGATGCTGGTCATGGGGTTTAATCTTGCATTGTCCCACGGGGACCGAATAGCGAGACTGTACGTGGACGCATGGGGCGGAACCCTTGACGGTCAGCTTTCCGAGATTAATTTCAACAGTAAGGACCTCGAGGATGTCAATATCACTGCAGATTCTAAATTCTTCCAAGTATACAGCAAGATAATCGATTTGAAAACCGCAACCTTGTTCTCTGCAGCATGTAAAGCAGCAGCCTATTGGGCAAAATCCTCAGAGGAGATAGCAAACGTCCTGGCAGAATATGGGCGGGAGGTTGGTTTTGCTTATCAGCTCGCCGATGACCTCGTGGATCTTGAGAAAGGTGAGATGATCGACAGCGTCGTCATTCCTCTGTTGACACGGCTTGAGAAGCGGACTGCAAAGAACGGCAATTTAAAACACCGGGCGATACGAAAAAAGATCGAAAAGAAATCACCAGAGATTAAGAAACTCTACCTAGAAGAGATCTCAAAACATGTCAATAAAGCTCAGAAGATCTGCAACTCTCCATTGCTCCCAGATAATCAGTTTAAAACATTCCTGCTTGATGCACCTTATTATAGCATCAACAAGATGCTGAAGGAAATCTACATCAACATCTAGTTTTTTTTATAAGTTCATGATAATCGCTGCATGGTCCTTTTCAAAAGGTGTTAGATCCACTGTTTTTTTCATTCTGAATTTCTCTTTTTGTAGGGCACTGCAGACGAGCTCATATGCTTGTTTTGGTTTGAGCGCGACATCGATGCTGCGTGCCTTGACCATGATAAGCCCAGTTCCGTTCGGTTTGAGATAGGCTCGTATGTTACGTGTGAAGATATCCGCTTGGTTCCGCTGGGAGATATCCTGATAGACCAGGTCCACAGTAGGGACCAGATGTTGGTATCGTTCTGGGTGATTTGCATCGGACAGAATCGGGATGATGTTTTGTCGTTTTTCAGCGACCTTCAACAAGCTGATGATTGCGATCGGTGAGGATTCTACCGCGTAGAGAGTGCCTTTAGTGACGATATCAGAGAGATGACTGACGGTCGTACCGGTAGCTGCCCCCAGATACAGGATACTTGTAGTAGGAGAAAGATCAAGGGTGATTCCTTTGAGGAGTGCCGCAGCTAGTTTGCTGCGAAACGGGTTCCAGGATCGGTACTCCTTGTCATCCTCGGTGAAGAGTTGTTCGTTGTAGACCTTGGTTCCTCTGCAGTTTTCCGGATTGACCGTGAAGAGTCGATCGTTTTTCTTGTAGATGCCAAGGTTCTCTGTCGGTTGCATGGTTTTCCCCTATGAAGTGTGGTCGATAAATAGTTTTGTCGAAATGTTTAACTTGGTTGCCCTGGATTAATTGAAGTTACAGCATAGTCTGAGATGTGCCATTTTCAGTCCTTTGGTTTTTCTGTAGCATAACTTTGTGTAAACCAAAACCAGCCATTTGCAACCATGAGCACCAGCGAACCATTGTTGTCCAATTATAAGCATTGGAAGCATTGGTAAAAAGAAAAACCCTCTTGGTTAGTGAGGATTAAGTCTGGTAGCTATTCCTCAGCATCATCTGACAATTTCAGATGGTTTTTGCATCATTCAACTTTTAAATTGACTTTAGATTATTAGAGTTAATTCACTTCTATCGGTTTCTCCGAATCTAAAGAGACTGCCAAGGCAGAACCAATGAAAAAACCAAATGGTACAATCTTAATACCACAGAAACCTATTGCTCCAATGAACTCATAATAATAGACAATTTGATCACCACCTTTAACAAGTATTTGAATTGGTGAAATTTTTCCATAGAATGAGTGATTCCAATGCTGTTGACCTAAAATTCCTAAAGCAGTGACCCATCCTACAGCTGGTAGATATTGAGAACCATGCTGATATATCGTATGGCTTCCAAAAGTGATAACTCCCCCCAACGAAACAGGATTTACCAAACTTAGGATATATAACATTAACATTAACGGAAAAGTCAAAAACCATATTCTACTGAGTAATAGGAATAATCGTCCGTAAAAACCTATTTCGAAGTCAACCTTTCCCGCGACCAAACAACCTAAATTAATGTTTAAACTCTTATTTCTTGAACCGAATTCATCCATCATTTTATATTTTTTCAATATTAATCTCTGTGCCGTCTCAACACTCATCCCCCTTGGTAACAATCCATACTTATCTAACTCCACCACTGCTTCCTTAAAGATAGGAACTGCGTCCTCCCTTGTTGATGTCTGATTCAACCTGGCTCTGAACTCAACCAGATACGCTTCCAGGTCTTGGTATTGTTCCCTGGTGAGTTTCACAGTATTATTCCCATATCCCTGGATACCACATGCCTGTGTGGTGATTTCCACCAGGTCATCATCACTAGATGCTTTGACAACACTCTGGTTGATGAATGGTGCGACTGCGACACCGATGAATAACAGGATAACAGAAACAACCAATCCTTTCTTCACATAGGTATCTTTCATTTATCATCATACTCCGATATCAAAGGGTTCTTGTGCTGGATGCCAATCGATGTTGAACCATGGCAGAGAAATTATCATTCCGGGAAAGTGGAATGGAATTCCTGGAATGGAAAAGAATTCTTTGCCACCAAGAATCAGTTTAGGGAACCGTAACGGTCTGTTCCAATAGTTCCCCTCCCATAGATTTTTAGCATGTGACTTTTTTGCCAGGATGAAAGATGCATCGAAACCCCTGTTTTTCTTGAAATTGTTTTTCAGTATTGTATTATTGGATGAGGTAGAAACACTTTCGACGAGTGCCACCCCTCTTGTGTTTTTTGTGATGTTGTTTCCAAAGAGCATATTTCTATTTGCATCGCGAAGGTAGATGCCACCTCTATTGTCCGTCACACTATTTTCATAGATGCTGTTTCCCTCCGAATTTCCAAGGATGATCCCCCATTCACTAACAGTAGAAATATAGTTGTGAGTAATATTGTTGTTCGTACAATTTTCAAGCCAGATACCATACAGATGGCTTGTGATCGTATTTCCTGAGATGGTAGTCCCCGAAGAGTGCCATACCCAGATACCCTCCTCGCTGTGTAGTGTGGTGCAGATGAAGGTATTACCGATGATTTTGTTATTGTCAGAATTCACGTAGATTTCTGCTGCGTTCGGGGTTCCACCGCAATTCCGTATGGTGAACCCACTGATGGTTACTCCTGCTGCGATGATGCTGATAAGATGACCGTTTTGTTCTTGACCATCGATAATGGTACCGGTCTGGTTTTCCCCTAAAAGAGCAATGGATTTGTCCACTCTTACATTTTCGTAGTATATACCATTTAAAACAAATACCGTATCACCATCACTGGCATTGTCAATCGCATCCTGAATCTTTGTATAGTTCCCAGGTCCGCTGCCGCCAACATACAACCAATTCCCTCTTGATGCTTGTTGAGATTTCTCAGTATCTTGTGCAATCGCTGGAATGATACAGGTTCCCAGGAACAAGAGAATGATTCCAATCGCCAAAGCTTTCCTTTTCATTGATTATACTCCAATATCATAGGGTTCTTGAGCAGGGTGCCAGTCAAAGG
The DNA here is from genome assembly GCA_035561675.1 of Thermoplasmatota archaeon. GTDB lineage: Archaea > Thermoplasmatota > E2 > DHVEG-1 > DHVEG-1 > SM1-50. Next base: position 2,806 of record DATMXJ010000206.1, on the reverse strand, counting down.
TCATCCAGGGAAAAATATTGATTGGACTGAAAAAGAAATATGGTTTGAAGAAACCCCATCGACCAGCAATAGGATAGGGTAGTCCCCGTGGTTGGTCCCAGAAATTCATGTCAAATTGCGGTACTTTATAATTAAAGCGTGAGAATGGAAAGAACGCCCATTGATAGACGACTGTTTCGGTATTGTCTTGGAAGGTGTTCCTCTTCACTGACGTAAAGGAGCTATAGAGAAATGAAAGACCAAGGGTATTGTGTTGAATATGGTTTCCTTCAATATTTATGTTGATGGAATTCTCAACAACCATCCCCTGGACTGAGTACGTAATGAGATTGTCTTCGATGGTAATGTTTTCTGGATCGACACTCGTAAAAACCTCCTCTACCATGTAAAGTCCGACCGTTGTGGAATTTGTAATTTCATTTCGTGTTATTGAATAATCCCTTGAGCCAGCGAGAAAGATTGCTACCTCGTTATTATTCAAATGATTCTCATCGATGATGAAATACTTGTTTGTAAAAGGAAGAGAATTCATCATATCAGTGATACCACGATGAGTATTCGTAATGGTGTTTTGGGTAATGAGAAGGTGGGTTCCCTTGATAAGAATACCTCCATCCCATGATGAGATTTTATTCTGTGAACAAGTGCTGAAAATGCAATTATTGAGAGTAATGGCAATATATCCGGTTCTTGTCGTTAGGATTTGAAGAAATGTGTTATTGATGATGCTGATGTTCTGTGCATTTTGGACGGTGACTCCATATCCTCCTGAATGGATAATATTTCCATAAAGGGTACAGTTCACGGTGTGGTTAAGAAGGATACAGGAGTGGCTCATGGAACAATTGAATATTGTAAAACCACTAATGACCGCATCTGTTCCGACACAAGTTAGGATATCATTACTGGTATTCTGGCCATCAATGATGGTGGTAATGGGATCTACACCCTGGAGCTGGATGCTGTTGTTTATTCTGATTCGTTCCTTGTATATACCTGGGAAAACATAAACGGTGTCTCCATCTGTTGTGTTATCGATCGCATCCTGAATCTTCGTATAGTTCCCTGGTCCACTTCCACCGACATACAGCCAATTTCCTCTTGATGTCGATTGAGATTTCTCTGTATCTTGTGCAGTCGCTGGAATGAGACAGGTCCCCAGGAATAAGAGAATGATTCCAATCGCTAACCATTTCCTTTTCATTGATTATTCTCCTAAATCATCGGTTTCTAATGGTTGTTGTCTGTCATTAATTTAATATTATTAATCACGGTAAGAACGATAATAGGTAATGGAAAACCATCATTAGAATATATATTATTACTGCTATTACTGTGAATATTATTTTTAATATTATTCCTAAATATAAGATGTTTAAAAGAATTATACCTAAAAAGTTCATACTAGGAAAGATTGAACAGAGAACAGGAAAACTCCAACGAGTTGTATTTCTGTTTTCACAATCACACTGTGAGTTCGATAATTGTGTCATTTCTCCATTTAGTGTTGCATCCTTTTCAATAGCAGCAGATAATCCCTTCTGCATCTCTTGACTACTAAATTGATACTCACCAATCATAGATTGCATTCTTGATTTACTGATAACATTTGAAAGCATCAAACCAACCAGAAACATCACTTTCAATTGACCCTTCGTTAAAATAGGAATATCTGATACTGGGAATATCCCTCTACCCATCTGGGATTTGAGGATGATTCGCTGTATCTCCTTGTTGTTTGCAATATCAACGATGGTCTGGAATAACAACTCTCTCTGATTGACTTCTTCTTTTATGGCTTGTTGGTTCGATGATTGAACCGATTGATATCCCACCACATTACTCAACGAACCAAGAACAAGAAGAACCACAGCACAGAGACTGATTCCTACTAATATCAACTTCTTCATTATTTTCAACCAACTAGGAATGTGAAAGGACCTACCTCATATCCAGATTTTGAATAGGTCATGTTCCCAATCTTAACAGTGAGGTGAACAAAAACTAGCGGATGTAAATAATAGAACGAACTACTAGCAACAATCATCTCGCCAGATGCCAATGAGAATGGTCCTGTATTGCCGGGAAGGACTTTCCCAAATAATGTAGTTTCATTCCCATAAAAAAAACCAGTGACATTCGTGTCACCAGTATCAATAATTGTCATATGCCAACCCAAGCCAAATTTCCAATCACCTTTTTGACGAATAAACCCTGCTCCGATGTACACTTTATAGTCCTCAGCTGATGAAGTAGAAATTAAGGGTATTGTCTTAGATACAAAAGATTGGGTTTTAGCTAAGGCAGGAACGCTTGAACCCAACACAAGAACAACCACAGCACAGATACTTACAACTATCAGAGGTTTCTTATCCATTATCTCAGCCCAGGGATATCATATGGTTCTTGTGTAGGACGCAAATCATAAATCGTCCATGCACGGTGATTTTGCAGAAAATAGCCATATCGAATTCCCTCAATGGGCCGTGGTTTTTTAACCATCCAATCATCCCAGTAATTCTTAATAAAGAGATTCAATGAACTATTCTCAAAATATGCTTGCTTTGTGTTATTAATAAAATTATTATTTCGAATCATATTAAAAAAAGACCATTCAATAATAACACCATTTACTTTATCTTCAATCGAGTTTTTTTCAATACGATTATTATTACAGCCTCCATAAAGACTAATCCCATTTGTTGATAGACCCGGAAGTGAATTATTTACAATTATGTTATTGGTCGAATGATTATACAAATAAATACAGTATTCAAAGCAGGTAGTTATACGATTATTTTCTATA
>DATMXJ010000205.1:0-9180 GCA_035561675.1 Thermoplasmatota archaeon | reverse complement strand
AGCTTGAGTTGCCGGAAGACCACTTTCATTTTTTCAGGGGGTTTGAGATGCCGGCAGTTGAGAATGAGCTGATCGTCCTTTGTTTTGAACTCGGTGATGCTGCCGGTCGGCTGCCAGTTCACCGGCTCACGCATCACTGGCTGATGGACCAGCACGGTCCCATCCTGCTTGATCATGATGAGACGCTCACCCCAGTCCAGTAACGATTTTGCGCGCCCGTGATAATCCACCATGCATTCTCCCATCACCAACAGCATGGTTTTCTCTACTTTGGAGGAATGATGCTCCCTGATAAAATGCAGTGCATCGGATGCGGAGGGGTGAAGAACCGTATGCATAACCTAACTCCTTACGGTATATGAATGGTAAGCACCACGTTAGACAGTGAGACGAGCTTGACCTTTCATCTTGTAGTTGCCCAGTTCCTTGAACATGTCGTCCTCCTGAAGGACGGTGGGAAGATCTTTTGAGGATGATGAGGTGGACATCTGGATCTCTGTCGTGCGGCCATGACGGCCTTTCGAAATCACGCGGGCTGTGATGACTCCAAGCATATCCAGCTCGGAGATGAGATCAGCGGTTCTTCGTTGCGTCAAGCAATTGTACCTGGTTTTTTTACAGAGTTCTCTGTACACCTCGTAGACCTCACCGGTCGTCAGTGCCTGGGTATTCCCTGCTTTTTTGTTTTGTTTATCGAGGATAAAAATCGAATAGAGCACGAGCTTGGATTGATTCGGAAGGGTGCGGACGACCTCGGTGATACGGTCCAGCTCAATCTTGTTCTGCGCGAGACGCACGTGAGATCTGGTGATTTTCGGGACCTTACCTCGTTCTGCAAGCTCGGCAGACACCCTGAGGAGATCAAGCGCTCGGCGGGCGTCTCCGTGCTCCTGGGCGGATAAGGCAGCACACAAGGGGACGACATCTTCTTCGATGACTCCTTGCTTAAGGCCTGTTTTAATCCGAGCTCGTAAGATATCCTGGAGTTGCTCCGCGTCATACGGATAGAAAATCATGCTTTCCTCGCCAAGGCTTGATTTGACGCGAGGGTCGAGGAAATCGGTGAATTTCAAATCATTCGATATACCGATAACAGACACACGGGCTTTGTCCAGTTCAGTGTTGATACGGGTGAGGTTGTACAAGGCTTCGTCACCTTTGAGCTTATCGATCTCATCCAGAACGATGACCGTGACGCTTTTTTCTTTGTCCATCATCCCTTTTACCTTTGAGTATACCTCATCGGTGGGCCATCCGGTGAAGGGGACATGGTCGTTCCATTCGTTGATGAATCTGTTCGCAATATTCTGCAGAAGACGGTATTGTGTGTCGACAATCTCGCAGTTCATGTAGATGAAATTGACTTTCTTGCCGGTCTGTTCGCCTTTTTTTAGTAGTTCTTTTCCAACGAATTTGACGACCGCGGTTTTCCCTGTCCCGGTTTTTCCGTAGATAAACACATTGGACGGTGATTCTCCCTTGAGTGCTGGGACCAAAATATTGGCTAGGTCGTTGATTTCCTTTTCTCGGTGTGGAAGGATCTCTGGTGTATAGGATGACCGCATGACTTCTCTGTCGGTGAACAGCCCTTCACTGCTGAGTAGATGGCTGAAGATGTCTCTGTTGAATGTTTCTTTGGGAATAAAACACGCCTCCTCGTAGGGCTGTAAGGGTTTACTGTATAATAAATTTTTGTGTCAATTTTTGTCAAGTTTTTCTCCTGTTACATTAGAGAACGGGGGAGGGGATGATTTCGCATGGAAACAGGTAGCACGCATTGTTTTAATCTTTATATTTTTTTAATAATATATTTTTATAAATGGCAATATTAAAATAGTTCGAAATACATATACATCCAAGACTACTGACGTCAACATTCTTCTCAACAAGCGACTACATCTCCCACAGGTTTCCATACGAAACAAAGGGGTCCCCCCAAAACAATAATCACAAAACTTTTCTCCTGGAAAAAACTGTACGCTTAGGGAATAAAAAAGAAGGAAAAATAAGAGGGTTGCCTCTTAGTTACCACCAACGATAATAACATCTTTTACTGATTTGATGGCTTCGAAAGGGAACACCAAATGGCCAACCTCATCAAGATGATACAGCCGTGGATCAATATCCTCAGAAGGTTCCACAAGAATACTGAGCAACTGACCAGTTCTCTCGTCCACCAGCGAATTCCTCAGAATGCCGAGGTACAAGCCCTCTTCACTCATAACTGTTTTTCCTCTCAAATCACTCTCCAGTACTTTCATCATATCCCTCTTGTTTTTTATACTAACTTACATATATTGAATGTCTCGTTCTTTTTTATCCTTTTTGGCGATACTACTACCCATATCATCTTTTACTTTTTTATAATATTTTATCACATCATCAGTCAGACTTCCCCGAGCCTCAACCATCGCACGGTCAAAATGTGCCTTACGGACTTCCTTGGCATTGATATCATCACGCAACGCAGTCATCGCAGCCTCACGACAGAGCGCATCGATATCTGCACCAGAAAATCCGACAGTCTTCTCCGCTATATCATCAAGAGACACATCCTTCGCAAGTGGCATATCTTTCGTATGAATCTTGAAGATCTCAAGCCGCGACACACTATCCGGCGCGGGAATCAACAATAAACGGTCAAACCGACCCGGCCGCAACAAACCAGGATCAATGATATCCGGCCGGTTCGTCGCCCCGATCACCACCACACCCTCCATGCTTTCCATCCCGTCGATGCTCGTCAGCAACTGATTCACCACACTCTCGGTCACATGCGACCCTTCAAACGTCCCTCGACGTGGTGCGATAGAATCAATCTCGTCAAGGAACACGATCGTTGGTGCGACCTGACGAGCCTTCTTGAACAGCTCACGAACCGCTTTTTCGCTTTCTCCGACCCATTTACTGAGCACCTCTGGCCCTTTAATGGAGATGAAATTCGCCTTTGATTCATGAGCGACTGCCTTAGCAAGCAGCGTCTTTCCTGTTCCAGGGGGGCCATACAGTAAAATGCCGCGAGGCGCATGTATCCCCATCCGTTTGAACACCTCCGGTTGAGCCAAAGGCCATTCCACCGCTTCCTTCAGACTTTGCTTGATATCCTCCAAACCACCGATGTCTTCCCAAGAAATCTTCGGGATCTCTACAAAGAACTCACGTAATGCAGATGGCTCAATACCCCGATGTGCGTTCTTAAAATCATCCAACGTCACTTCCATCTTCTCCAGAAGCTCAATCGGAATCGGTTTTTCCAAATCGATCTCAGGGAGGTATCGTCGCAACGCGTTCATCGCAGCCTCTCGTGCTAACGCAGCAAGGTCTGCCCCTACAAACCCATAAGTGATATCCGCAATCTCATCGAGAAGAGCTTCCTTTGAAATCCGTTTGATGAACTCATCAGGATTCTCCCGAATCGTCATCAATCGCTCGCTAATTTGCTGCTCTGCACTGACATTCGCTTCAGAATCATCCAAATCATAAGGCAATAAATTCGTTATCTCATCAGCAATCAATCGAATGACCTTCTCATAAAACAAAGGTGGAAGTTGATCTTTGAATGACGCAAACACCACATCAAGATATTTACCAACCACTTCCATACGTTTATTTTTATCCTTCGAACGTAACATGCTTCGCAACAGATCGGAGATATGGATTTTCTTGATCCCCTGTTTGATGGCGTTTAAGATTTTCTCCTCACTGATCGTCTCCCCGGAATACATCTCACCAAGACCAGGGTTAATCGGCATACCCCGAGTATGAATCAACAAGATCTCTTTCCTTCCGTTTCTATCTGGGACATCGATGCGAATCTCACGATCAAACCGACCTGGTCGTCGCAACGCAGGGTCAATCACATCAGGGATATTCGTCGCACCAATCACGATGACTTTACCCCGCCCCTTCAAACCATCCATCAATGTCAGCAGCTGAGAAACAACACGACGTTCCACCTCACCATGCACCTCGCTGCGTTTAGGTGCGATCGCGTCAATCTCGTCAAGGAACACAATGGAAGGTGCGTTCTTCTGGGCTTCTTCAAAGACTTTCCTGAGGTTCTCTTCACTTTGCCCATAGAACTTTGACATAATCTCTGGACCATTGATCGTGTAGAAATTCGCCCCTGACTCATTGGCGACCGCTTTGGCAATCAATGTTTTCCCCGTCCCTGGTGGACCGTGCAGAAGAACTCCCTTCGGAGGATCAATCCCTAACCGGTCAAACAGTTCAGGATGCTTCAACGGTAGCTCAATCATCTCTCGTACTTTTTGGATCTCAAGATGGAGGCCACCGATGTCTTCATAACTGACACGTGGGCCTTCCTCCTCAGTGATTTTCGCTGCTTCTTCTTTGACATGAAGAACAGTCCGTTCTGTGATCATCACGATCCCATGCGGGTTGGTATCCACAATGACAAAAGGGAGTGCATTACCAAAAAACGCTATCCCCGGGATTATAATCTCGTCACCTTTCGTGATTGGTCGACGTAGCATATTTTTCTTTATGATAACGTCAATCCCCATACCAAACTCAATACGTTGGCCTTCCGGCATCAACGGAGCAAGTGCGACATCGCGTGCTTCTTTTATCTCAGCACGTCTGATCTTCACCCGATCCCCCAGTCCGGTCCCCGCGTTTTTCCTGGTCAGGTTATCAATACGTACAAGACGTTTTCCCTCATCCGAAGGATGCGCTCGCCATACAGACGTCGCTGTCACCTTCGTCCCTTCAAGCTCAATGACATCCCCTATAGAAAGATCAAGATCCATTCGTGTCTGATGATCAATCCGAGCTCTCCCATACCCAACATCTTGTTGGAACGCCTCTGACACTTTCAGAACAACTTCTCGTACCATAACTCCCACCAGTCGTAATTATTGTGGCAGGAAGATTAACGCGCGTTATAAAGTTTTCTCCCCTGCCGCTAAGGGAGAAGCACACAACGGAACATTTAATAAAAGATTCTATATTTTCTCTTTTATAATTACAGTCTGGGGGAAACACATGAAATTCAAATATCTTATTATTCTCATCGCAGTCGGATCGTTGATTGCCCTATATGTTTTATCACTTATCTCACAACCCATTCTTGTTCCTTTATCAACACTACAGACCTATAATGGACAACAAGTGATCGTCCAAGGCGTTGTCACCGACTACCGAACAACCACATACGGAACTCAGCTCATCACCATCAGAGAGATGCAGAACAGCACAAATTCAGTGATCCTGTATATCGAAGGAGAGATACTTGTTGAATATGGTGACATGATACAGGCGACTGGCGAAGTACAACAATACAAAAACCAATGGGAAATCGTCATCAATAACCCACAAACGCTCGTCATTCTTCAAAAATGGCACTCCTTGTCGTTTCCTCTCTGGCAACTCGCACTTCACCCAGAAAACTATCTTGACACCACAGTCAACGTCACCGGAATAGCCTCACAAACATCCGGATCCTCATTTACGCTCACAAGCACGGATGGAAAATATTCCATTGATGTCATGTATCAATCCTCCTGCCCCCATCAATTCTCAAAAGGTGATACCGTGGCAGTGGGAGCACGCTTTCTATATGATCCAACAACATGCAGATTTTTCCTCAAAGCAACCGAAGAAACACATGGCATTTGGAAGATAGGGAGGTAACGAATGCTTGATCTGCTCTTAATCATCGTTTTTTGTGTCCTAGGCGTACTCCTTGGCGTTATCACTGGTCTGTTACCTGGCTTGCATGTGAACAATGTCGCATTGATCATGCTGTCAACCTCCAGCGCCATTGTTACTTTTTTCAGTCCATTATATGCCTATGGCATCTCGGAACAGTTCATCCTGATTTTAATAGCGGGATTCATGATTTCTCTTTCCATTTCACACTCATTCCATGACACGATCCCTACCACTTTTATCGGAGCACCTGAGGAAGAAACCGCTCTGTCCGTCCTCCCTGCTCACAGCCTTTTGCTTAAAGGAGAAGGATACAAGGCAGTTGCACTTGCAGTTCTGGGGAGTTACGGTTCGATTCTTGTCTGTCTTGCGCTTCTCTATCCTCTTTGGTTCGTCATTGGACCTCCACTATCATTGTACACCATCATGCGAGAGGGTATGATATGGGTGCTTCTCGCGATCGTCGTCCTCATGATTTCTACAGAAAAAACACGGATCACAGACCTTGGTAACTCGGGAAAACTACCTTCTCTCCTCGGGATGTTGTTTGCTGCTTTTGTCTTTGTTCTCTCTGGAATTTTCGGCATCCTTATTTTTGATTTTCACCTTACATCACCGATCGGGCTGCCCGCCCCCGTGTTGTTTCCAGCACTCGCAGGATTATTCGGAGTACCGACCCTTCTTAACTCATTATTTTCCAAGCCCGTCATACCAGAACAGAAGGTAGAACCCTTTATTCAGAATCGAATCGAGAAAAAATCCTCGCTTATTTCCATACTCACCGGTAGTTTTGCTGGGATGTTCGTCTCACTCATTCCTGGTTTGACCACGGCAACAGGTACTGTGCTTGCGATGAGCGCACGACAAAAATCAAGTCAAGAACAAACCATCGTTACCCTTTCCGCTGTGAACACTGCGGCGACCTTCTCAGTCACTGTCATGTTGTTTATTATTCTACGGGCACGTAGCGGTGTCACGCTTGCAGTGAGGGATCTGATGGCGATTGAGCCCTGGGACTCGTTTGCCATGCCTGTGGGATTGGTTTATCTGTTAATGTTCCTTATTTTAAGCGGGGTTCTTTCGTATTTTCTCACATTGTATCTGGGAAGGCTGTTTGCAAAAAAATTCCATGTCATCCCCTATCAAAAGCTCGTGGTCTTTACCCTTATTTTCATTTGTGCACTTGTTGTTCTCTTCACAGGAATCCTTGGATTGATCGTGCTATTCGTTGCGACAAGCATCGGGTTCTTACCGATCAGCTGGGGTGTCCGACGGAGCCACTGCATGGGGATTCTATTGATCCCGATTATCCTTTATTTTCTTTAACAATAGACTTTTCAACAATGGGGTACCACTCAGAAACATCCACCCCGTATTTTCTTGCGACATACAATGCCGCGACTTCAACCAGCAGATTTTTTTCTGTTCCTTCTTTTTTAATTTCCTCTTCTATCTCGATTTTATCCTGATGGGTTTGTTCAAAAATCTGCGAGACAATTTCCTTGATGAGGTCTTTTCCTTTTTTATCATCTGTTGTTTCGCTAAAAGTTTTTTTCGAAGGGGTGAACCCGACAGGGATCTTGATTGTATCAACCGGGAAACTTGGAGACAACATCCCATCTTTTTTCACCAAGAGTTCTTTTTTCATTGCATATTTCACGAACTGCTGTGCTTCCTTTGTGGAGAACCAGCCTAACTCCATGGAGAGCGGCAAGTATAATTCTGCCTCTGTTAAACCGGTTTTTCCACTCCGGTTGAAAAGAAACGCGAGAATGATTTTTGCCTCAGAGTCCATTACCCTCCACCTTGTTTTTTATTCAGATCGATGATGATACCGGAAATGCCTTGTTCTGTCCAGAGTTGAATTTTATCAAGAGAACCTGTATAGAGATATATTTTCTGATTTGCAGTCCTCTCTTTTGAAAAAACCCCGTACAGTACCTCTTCATTAAATAGAACCGTCCCGATCTCTCCTGAGTAGTTCTGCTGCAGGATCTTTTGCTCTTGGTATTGTTTGGTCTTATCAAGATAGATTTCGTCATCGGTCAGGTCCTGCACAGCAGGCATGTCAAGAGTCGGCCAGGACTCCTCCCGCAATGTGATATTTGTGGCACCAGCCATAATCGTATCCATCACGTCATCGATCCGCCGAGGCCCATTATCGATCCAAAGGACGTTGTGTTCTGCTAGCCTCTGATACAGTTCCAGATTCGGGTTATTACGTTCGATGCCATCTAGATCTAGCACGTACAACAAGGAATCTTTTTCAACTCGTTTCGACACATCTACGGGTAAAAGACTATTCCCTTCCTTCCCATCAAACAGTTTGGTATTTTTTATAGAAACAAGCGGAACAATGTTCATTGGTCACACAACCAGGTATTTTCCACACCACTTTTCAGATCATTACTTTCATTAAAAGAAAAAAAGAAGAGAATTATCTCCCGAGCCGTCGCTCCGTCTCAGCAATCTTCAATCGTGTCTTGATGACCGTGTCCGGGTTCAGAGAGATACTGTCGATGCCGCACTCCACGAGGAATTCGGCAAACTCAGGGAAATCAGAGGGTGCTTGCCCGCAGATACCGACTTTTCTGCGCGGATGATGATTGTGCGCAACGGTGATGACTTGTGAAACGAGTCGTTTGACTGCATCGTTCCGCTCATCGAAGATATGTGCCACAAGGTCCGAGTCACGGTCCAAACCAAGGGTGAGCTGCGTCAGATCGTTCGACCCGATGCTAAAACCATCGAAGATCTCTGAGAATTGGTCAGCCACAATGACGTTGGAAGGGATTTCACACATGACGTAGATTTCCAGACCATTTTCTCCTTGTTTCAAACCATATTCGTTCATGACCTGTATGACCTTTCTTCCTTCTTCAGGTGTGCGGCAGAACGGGATCATGGGTTTGATGTTGGTCAGCCCCATGTCATTGCGTGCTTTTTTCAACGCGATACATTCAAGGCCGAAGGCAGGTTTGTATGTCTCGTCGTAGTACCGCGAAGCTCCTCGCCAGCCGATCATCGGGTTATGCTCCTCAGGCTCGTACAGATACCCGCCAATCAGGTTCGCGTACTCATTTGTCTTAAAATCAGACATCCGAACGATCACATCATACGGATGGAATCCAGCTGCTATCTTCGCAATCCCACGCGCTAACGTATCGATAAAGAACTCGACTTTGTTCTCATAGCCGACGCTGCGTTCATCGATTTTTTTGATGACCTCAGCGATTTTTTTGTCCTTTGAGGCTTTCTTCTTCAACTCATCATAATGAATTAATGCCAAAGGATGAATACCGATGTGGGAGTTAATGATGAATTCCTCTCGAGCAAGACCAACACCATTGTTCGGGATTTGTCCTTGTTGGAACGCCTGTTCTGGTACTCCGACGTTCATCATGATCTGCGTCTTGGTAGGTGGGAGCTGGTCCAGTTTTACTTCATCGACATGGAACTTCAGCAACCCGTCATAGATTCTCCCAACTCCTTCGGAACAGTCTATCG
>DATMXJ010000204.1:0-2902 GCA_035561675.1 Thermoplasmatota archaeon | reverse complement strand
ACAATAAAGAGGATGGTATAGGTGAAGTCCAAGCGGATCGATTTTCTGAATTTTTTTGATTTTTGATCCAGTACCTCTAATGCTTTAAAAGATACGACCCTTGATCTTCTCGGAGAAAACCTTCTCTGTTCCTTAACTTTCATTGACGATTTCGTTACCATAGCAAATTATTTAAATCACATAACAAATATTTTAACAATACGAGGAAATTATGGACCACCACCAAAAAATGAAACATTTCCTTATCATCATGGTTCTTCTCATGATCCTTCCGGCATGGTCACCCGCTACCCAAGGCACTATGATTTTTGAAAATACTTCTACCCAAAAAACCAGTCAACGAACCAATATCTATGACCTGCTCATCATATCACCAAAGATATTCCACTACGACCTTCTCCCACTCGTGAACCATAAGAATAGAATGGGCATCAGAACAGTCCTTGTTGACACAGACGAGGTGTACGACCAGATGTTCTGGCAGGGGAGAGACCAAGCAGAGAAAGTGAAATACTTCATCAAGGCAGCGATTGAAAAATGGGGAATTCATTATGTGTTGCTGATCGGCGGACGGAGCAACCAAGGTGCTGACGAGAAATACTGGGTCCCTGTGCGATATAGTTCTCTCAACCGACCCTATGAAATGTACCCTGAGGCACACTTCCTCTCCGATTTGTATTTCGCGGACATCTATGACAAGAACGGTTCGTTCTCAAGCTGGGACGACAATGGCAATGGTGTGTTTGGTGAATGGCCGATTGGTGGGCCTGCAGTGGATCACCCGGATCTTGTTCCTGACGTGGGCCTTGGAAGGCTTCCTTGTCTCAATGCACAGGAGTTACGCATCGTCATACGAAAAATCATCCTCTATGAGGCGTTCGGGTGTGCAGATTCCTGGTTCAAAACCATGGTCGTCGTCGCGGGAGACACCTATCCGGGACGAACCCCGTACTACGATGGGGAGGTCTATACGCAGCAAGGCCTTGATCTGATGACCGGTTTCCGTCCGGTAAAACTCTGGGCGTCTGATGGGAGTTTGAAGAATTGGGTCGACGTCGTATCCGCAGTCAACAAAGGATGCGGATTCCTCTGGATGTCGGGTCATGGCAACCCAAAAACATGGGCGACACACCCACCAGATGACAACGACACCTGGATTAATGGGCTTCGTTTACGCAGCCTGCCGTTTCTCCACAACCGTCAGAAACTACCGGTCTGCATCACAGGCAGCGGTTGTTTCAACAACATGTTCAATGTCAGTTTAGGAAATTCGTACTTTGTGTACGGTTTACCCACTCCGTATTGTATCGGCTGGGCACTGATGATCCAAAAAGATGGTGGCAGCATCGCCACGATTGGTGCGACAGCGTTTAGCTATGAATCCCCTGATATCAACCTTGGGTATGGTGGTATCGAATGGCTCGACCGGCAGTTCTTCGCAGAATACAGCCTGAATCATACCGACATTCTCGGTGACACATGGAGCAACTCGATAACCTCTGTTTTAAAGGCATGCCCCATCGATTGGTCTGATGGTTCGGTAGACGGATCTGCGATCATAGTAAAAAATGTCGAACAATGGCTGCTCTTTGGCGATCCGAGCCTGAAAATCGGTGGATACCGATAATCCGCATCTCCTCTGACCACATAACACAGTACGAGGACTTGATCGATTCAGGATGTTGTCTACGGTCCAGATTCCTCAAGACCAACAAAAAAGAATCCAGAGGGATCTTCCTGATTATGATATTCAGTAATGATCCAAGCCGCAGTTCTATCGATCTTTGAGATTTGGATCTCATCGATACTTCCCCCGTAAGCATTTTGCCCACTCATATAACCATAATGATGCCCAAATTCAAGGGGTTTGGAATCATCAGCAATGGTGACAGAGCCAATATTGTTTGAATTATCTAATGCACCATCGATGAAGATGTACTGGGTTGTACCATCCCAAACGGCTGTGATATAATGCCAGTTCGAATCTGTGATTAATTGGTTCGAACATAAGTGATGCTCTTGAGAACCATCATAGACACCAAAGTACATGGAGTTATTTCCCCAAACTTGAACGACGTAGCCTTTTACAGTTGATGATGTGCCTTTCGAGATGACACTTTCATAGATATTCAAACGATCTCTCTTCATCCAAAAGCTGACAGAAAATCTATTCGGAGTATGGAAATTGAGGGAAGGATTATTCTCGACTAATATATAATCATCAGATCCATCAAACCTGCAAGCATCCCCTAGTTTTCCAGAGATGGTCATCGAACCATAGTTATTTCCATGGTTTTCATTTTTCGTACTATCCTGGAAGTCCTGTAAATGCCATACACCTACAAAAGAGGGATCCCATACTCGTTTAGACATCTGTGTATTAACGTTGTCTGGATTACCATAATACATGTAAATTACGGTATTTTCATCAGCTGTGAGGTTCATGATATTAACCCAGGCGAATAATTCACCATTCGAACTTTCATACCGTTCAATCTCATGGTACAACTTAGTCGCGACACCAGGACCTTCCATAAACAATATATCACCGCCATCAAACTGTGCTTTTTCATGTAAATCAGAATCGATTATATGGATGAACACTGGGAATGAGGTAAGATTTCCAACTACTTGGGAATGATTGATTGAAATCTGTTTTCGGTACTGCCATCCAAAGGTAAAGGGATCAAAATTAGTAGGAAATCCGGTCTGAAATTCGAATATTTCCCGTGTCCAATGTGTGCCATCAGTCACATTCACGTACCAACGATATGTCGCTCCATAGGTCATTCCACTAATAGGAGCCGTGTAGGTGCCGTTATGGACATCCGTCCCCTGAGCAGAGCCGATGTTCGGTTGGGTCTGCACAGTGAAATCCATGGCATCACCCTGAAAATCCTGC
>DATMXJ010000203.1:0-2454 GCA_035561675.1 Thermoplasmatota archaeon | reverse complement strand
ATCCAGAAATACCCACCGTGATGAGAAAATATAATCCGAATAGTGTCACGACAAAAACAGTTGGCATTCTCAAGGGTCTCTTGGTATGTTTTCCCGATATTTCCTAATTCAAGGTTCAGTTCTCGTTTCACCATACTTGGGCAACCTGAAGCGTCGACAAGCACGTCGCCATCAAGGTCATCAACCGTTTGTATTTTGTCATTCGTCTGGATGATCACCCCATGTTTTTCTGCGTCGCGTGCTAGCTGGCAGATGAACTCCTGTCGGTTAAGAATATAAGCAACGTCAGGAGGTCGAGTGCTAATATAATGATACTTTCCTATCGTGACATCAGCTCGCAGGATCGTATCAAAAATGCTTTTACCAACCGGCTTCCATTGATTCCATTCACGTTCAACGGAATGAGCTTCCCCACATCGTCGCCCCTCATGATTGTATCCGATGTCTTTATATTTTTCATGGACAACAACCTCGATGTTTGAGTTATGGTTTTTTATCGAGGTCGCCGTACTCAAGCCCCCAAGACCTGCACCGATTATATCAACCTTGATAGGTCACACCAACCTTGCATCAAGGAATTTCCTCCTACGATATATAGTTTTTTTAGAACCAGGAGAAAATTACATAAACAATGAAAAAATCCTGTGCCTTTGCACAAGAACATCATACGCACTCTCAAAACACCACAAACATCGTTGTGTAAAAATCAATCATAAAAGAATATGGTTCCCGTGACATCGGTTTGAATCCGTTCTGGGGTTCTCCTTTTTCCACTGTTTAGTCAAGAATCGATACTTTGATTGTATCACCGATTTCTACCAGCGCTCCTTCGGTTCGTTTCCCCATGCTGCAGTTCACCACCGTTGTATCACCCATCGTGGCCATCCCTGGGTCCTCATGGATGTGTCCGCAGAGAACCAATCGAGGCTTGTAGGTGTCAATGAGGCTGCGGAGTTCTTTGCTACCACCATGAGTTCCTATGAATATCTTGTCTTGGATTTTGTACGGTGGATAATGGGTCACCAGGATGCTGGATGTCTTCAGCAGCTTCTTCAGCGGTTTCTTTGTTGTACCATCATCAATCGGAAGATTTGAAAGCTGGGATGGCGGCTCCCGTCCGATCCCTAGGAAGGGAACATCTTGAAGAATCACCTGTCTTTTGTCAAGATTTGTCGCATTACTAGCGTTAATCCCCTGGTCGACATCAAACGTATCAATGTTCCCAGGAATCGCGAATGTTTTGATCTGGATTTGGTTCAGAAAATTCGTCGCAAGCTCCCCTGGCCCAAACTGGGTGATATCCCCACAGATGACGACCAGGTCAGGGGTATACGAGGCAACGTTTTTTAACACAAGGTTCAAGCGATATTGTGCTCCATGGATATCAGCGACAGCAAGAATCCTCATCAGACTCTGAAATGAGGCTGTTGATTAAAAATATTGTTACCGCCTGGGGATTCTTGGTTAAAAAAAATGATGAGAGGGGGTCAGCGGCTATCCAGTTCCCTATTGAAAAAGTCAGCCATAGTGTCATCTAAAAATATTTCTGAAAATTTCTCAGTAAATTCTCTGCTGAGTCTCATGGGTTTGTCCCTTTCTCTCCTTCTCCTTCGTAAGGTAAATCGACGGTTTGTATAAATAATTTACTTTTTCTCCCTCTGCATGCATGCGTTATAGCACCCAATGATGCTCAAGAAAGATATTAATAACACCTTCTTTGATAAAGGTGACACATTTCTATTAGAAGTAATCGAAGGGACATTATGACACAAGAAGAAGAAATCACTAAGAACCTGACATTGATTGAATATTATAAACAGCAGCTTGAATCCATTGAAATGCAACTCCAATACCTGCAGTCGACCCTCATGGATTATCAGCGTGCGAAAATGACAGTGGAACAACTGAGCGCGGTCGATGACAACTCAGAGGTTCTCATCCCTGTTGGTGCTGGGACCTTTGTCAGCGGCTCTCTGAAAAACGCATCAAACGTCCTCATAGGGGTTGGTGCAGGAATCGTTATTGAAAAACCGGCCGATGAAGCGATGGGGAAGCTCGACGAGCGGATAAAACGTATCCAAGAAAACCTCGATAAGATGGCGTCCCTGGGCCAGAAGATTCAGTGCGATGCGGAAGATCTGTCGCATAAGACACAGCAGATGATGGAAGAATCGCAACGATAAAAGAAGTGTTGAAAGGGTAAGCATGTTTGATTTTCTCAAAAAGAAATTAAAACTCTTTGAAAAGAATATCGAAGCGGAAATCGAATCCGAGCTAAAAAAAGAAGAGAAAAAAGAACAAAAACTTCAGATGGAACCTCAGAAACAAATCGTGCAGACTCCAACACCGACAAAATCTGTTGAGATTCCACCAGCAGCTCCGGTCATTCAGAAAGAGAAAGAACCAGTGGTGACGCGGAAACGAGCGTTACGAATTCAAAAACCGATCAGCGAG
>DATMXJ010000202.1:0-2683 GCA_035561675.1 Thermoplasmatota archaeon | reverse complement strand
CCAGCGATGGTGTATCCAGCCCCGACAAATGCAGAGATTAATACCGCTAGCGCTGCAGAAAGATACATCACCTCGAACGGATTGCCGGAGGTACCGGTCAGGGAGATGATCACCACACCAGAAAGAGACAGTGGTACACCTATCGCGAGTTTCTTGGTCACCTTCTCCTTTAAAAGAAGGGTCGCGAAAATCACGGTAAACACAGGGATGGTCGCGATGATAAGACTGGCTACTGAAGGTGAAATGTACAGTTCACCATAGTTCAATCCAAGATGATACACCACCAGACCAAAAAATCCTAACAAAAAAATTGGTACGATGTCTTTTCTTTGAATTGGGGTGAATTTCTTTGGGAAAAATACAAGAAAAACCAGAAAGACACCACAGGTGGTAAAAAGACGCAAGATAGTAAGATTTATCGGACTAAGTTCTTCCAATCCGATTTTTATAAAGGGAAAAGCGAACGCCCAGAAGATAATTGGAAGAAGGATAATCAAAGAAAAATATTTTTTTGCATAAGGTATTTGTGAATCCTGAGATGGTGCCATGGTTTGTTCCGGACAAATGAAATTTGTTATTTAAAAGCATGGAGGAACTACCAATGCTCATAATGAACTATCTCATCAAGGGTTTTTCTTTTATTTGCCTTGAGAAGGGTTTTTGTGATTTGTTCGGTGATCCCTTTCTTGCCCACCGGGTATCCAAGAGGAGTGAGAGCGACAATGCGAATTCGTTTGGGAACTTCCAGCAGCTCTTTTACTTTCTCCTCGTTAAATCCTGCGACCCAACAGGTTCCTAACCCAGCATCGGTAGCTGCAAGTATAATATGTTCTAATGCTATCGAGACATCCGTCATATAATACTCCTGAGAATTGTTCGACCCGCTGTCGGTAGGATCAGCACAAGCTATAAGAAGAACTGGGGCTGTCCGTAGCCATCGGTTAATCAAACTTGATTTTCCAATTTGTTCGATGGTCTCCTTATTTTTAATGACAATGAACCGCCAACATTGTTTATTAGTCCAGGATGGCGCAAGCCGTGCGCACTCAAGGACATAGTTGATTTTCTCATCTTCGACTTGTTTCTCACCGTATTCACGAACGCTCGTCCTAGCTTTGATCACATCGATAAATTCCATTATTGCGCCTCGGGTGGTTCACTGGGTAATGCAGTGGTGTTATAAAAGATGTTTTCTATGGAATGGGCTGTTTTTATAAATAAGACACCGTTATAAAATGGGATCCGAAATGAAGCCAACCGGGCCATTGAACCTTATCTATCTCGAAATACTTGATCATTCTGTTGAATCTAAGGGGGCGAGAAATTCGCTGGTCAAAATATGAGACGAATGATTCAACGATTTCAAAAAAAAATGAGAAACCAGCAATTCGCTGGTTGTCAAGAGGTCGTATCCCCCTCGATTCTTATGAGTTAAGATTTTTTAGAGAGTGGATGGATTGCTTCAGCCTGATCGACGTTGGAGGATCCGAGAAAGTAGTGAACCTCCAAGCCCGATCTTATCAGCGTTCACATTCCCAATGAACGTGAACGACCCGATCGCGAATTTATGGAACGGACCAATCCTGGTCAAAGTCGTCGGTCCAATGAGAATACCACCCGTGCAATGCTTGAAGTGGATGTTTCCTCTGCGCATCTGCAGTGGCCCAACGGTTTTATAATGAGCCTGAAGCGCGTAAAACGAGACACTGAACCGCGACTGTTGGACATTGAAGAACAGTCCTACCACCGTGGTATGCAGCACAAACCGTGAGGCAACCGCCATCCCTGCAATGATCCAGGGGAGAGGATGGAACCTCCATTTTGTGATGGTGATATTCGCAGTGGCGTTGTTGCCGTCACTGTCAAAAGCAATTACTGTTATGGTGCGTTTTAGTGAAAAGGCACTATTGAATTGGATGACCGGTTTCCATACGACACTGTACGGTTCTTGAGTTACGTTTGCAATTTGCTTTCCGTCTACCCAGAATTCTACCCTATCAATATCTGAAGTTGCACTTACATTCGCAATAATCGTGATTTTCCCATAGACAATGGTATTATTTCCAGATAAAGGCAGTTTTTCTGCATCATTGAAGTAAAACATACCGTGCGTAGGTTTGTCGATCGTCACCGTCAGAGGCGCTTCTTTTCCTGTTGTGAAATGCCAAAGCGGGCCAACTGTTGAGGCTTTATTGTTGTCCCAGGCGACAATTTTCCAATAATATGTTGTATTAAACGCAAGGTCTTCAACAGGGGTATAACTCGTGATCGACTGATTGTTTGAGACGTTCACAGGAGGAATTGATTTCCCGAAATACACATCGTACTTCACGACATCCCCTGCATCAGGGTCACCACCATCCCAGGTAAGAACAGTTTCGATAGGAATGTTTGTTGATGTATTCGTAGGATTTGGATTATTCGGCATGTTGGGTGGATGGTTCACCTTATCTTCCGTCGTAAACTCCCATTGTGGCCCAGTACTTGAGTTATTATCATCCCAAGCGACTATCTGCCAGTAATATTTCATGGAATAATTCATCGTCCCCGGATCATAGCTCGTATTTAAAATATGTGTCTCTTTTTTTTCAGGTGGGCTTGTAGTCCCAAAATACACATCATAGGTTACCGTATCGTTATCAGGGTCACCACCAGTCCAGCTTAAATTCGCAGATATTAAAAC
>DATMXJ010000201.1:0-10491 GCA_035561675.1 Thermoplasmatota archaeon | reverse complement strand
AACGAAATTCTTAATTTCCTTGCGCGTTTTCCTTCGTTGCTTTCTATATGGTGAGACAAAGCTAGCAAGCACGACAACGTTATTGCGGGAGAGCATCTTGGCAAGAAACGTGGCACGTCTGATATTCTCATCCCTGTCTTTTTTTGAAAAACTCAGATCACTTGAAAAGTTCTGACGGATCAGATCACCATCGAGTTGTTCAACCAGGTAGTCCCTCTTTTTTAAAATCACTGCGACCTGATTAGCGATCGTTGTTTTCCCACAACAAGGAAGACCTGTAAACCAGATGGTGAAACCCAGATGCTTCTTCATACTTCATCTGCCTCTATTTTTTCTTCTCAGGGACCTTCACAGAGGGTTCCCGTATCATCCCTGCACCAATCGTCTCATTGGTCGTCTCATCAATCAAAATAATACTCCCAGTAATTCGGTTATGCTGGTAACTATCAAAGAACAAGGATTGCGCGGTCCGTATCGTGATCCGTCCAATCTCGTTAAGTCCAAGGGACGTCACCTCCGGTATCCGATGCAGCGTGTTAATATCAATTTTGTATTGAATCTCCTTGACAATCCCTTTTGTCTCCCTAGTGGTATGACGGATGATGTACCTGGTTCCCTGGATCAATGGTTTTGTGTTCATCCAACAGACCATACAATCAAGATCCTGACTGATAAACGGGATGTTATGCGGACGCACGAGCATATCCCCTCGGCTGATATCAAGATCGTCAGCAAGCTGCATGACGACCGACATCGGAGGGAACGCTTCAGCGACTTCCCCTCGCGGGTCTTCAATGGTCTTGATTGTTGTCGTAAAACCAGAGGGAAGAACAATGACGCTATCCCCTGGTTTAAAAACCCCACTAGCGATTTTACCAGCATACCCTCGGTAATCATGGTATTTATCTGATCGAGGCCGGATCACGTACTGGATAGGGAACCGACAGTCCACTAGGTTTTCGTCACTGCCGATATGGACGTCCTCCAGATGGTACAACAGGGTCGGGCCATGGTACCACTCCATGTTTTTTGACGGATTCACCACGTTATCACCAAGGAGCGCGCTGATAGGGATAAAGGTGATATCTGGAACCGAAAGCTTTGAAATAAAATCCTCAATCTCCGTCTTAATACGGTCGTACACATCCTGTTTATAGTCCACAAGATCCATCTTGTTAATGCAGATGACAAAATGCGGGATCTGAAGGAGCGAGGCGATGAAGATATGACGATGGGTTTGCTCAGTGACCCCATTACGGGCGTCCACAAGGATCAACGCAAGGTTCGCGGTTGATGCCCCGGTTACCATGTTCCGTGTATACTGAATGTGTCCAGGAGTATCAGCGATGATGAATTTTCGGACAGGAGTTGCAAAGTATCGATACGCAACATCAATCGTGATCCCTTGTTCACGCTCCGCTCGCAGACCATCGGTCAGCAAGGCAAGGTTCAATTCTTCACCACGTTGTTGGCTCAGACGCTCAAGATTTTCCAATTGATCCTCAAAAAGGGTTTTACTATCATAGAGGAGCCGACCGATGAGGGTGCTTTTTCCATCATCGACACTGCCAGCGGTGGTGAAACGAAGCAGATCCATGTTCAGATAGGTTTTTTCATCCATCCTAGAAATACCCCTCCTTTTTCCGATCCTCAAGAGAATTCTCCGATCGTCGGTCATCTGCTCGATTACCACGTTCTGAGACACGGTACGCCGCGACCTCTTGAACGATCTCTTCAACGGTACGAGCAGTGGATTGTACTGCCCCGGTACAGGTCATGTCACCAACTGTACGGAATCGAACAGTCATCGGCTGTACTTTTTTCTTTTCTTCCTCATTGAGATGAAGATAATCTGAGTACGCGTAGATCACACCATCCCGGATAATGCAATCTCGGGTATGTGAGAGATAAATCGAGGGGATCCGAATCTGTTCTTTGAGAATATATTGCCAGATATCCAGCTCCGTCCAATTACTCAACGGAAACACACGGAAATGCTCACTATGATGTTTTCGACCATTGTAGAGGTCCCACAGCTCCGGACGTTGGTTCTTCGGGTCCCATTGCCCAAAATCATTGCGATGGGAGAAAAACCGTTCTTTTGCTCTTGCTTTTTCCTCATCTCTCCGTCCACCTCCGATGGCTGCATCGAATTTATGCTCATGAATGGTGTCAAGCAAGGTGGTGGACTGAAGATAATTCCTTGTTGCGAATTTCCCTGTTTCGTCCTTCACCCGTCCCGCGTCAATGGATTTCTGGACCGAACCAACCAGTAAACGAACATCAAGGTATTTAACGAACGCATCCCTGAATTCCAAGACCTCGGGAAAGTTATGACCGGTATCAATATGCAGTAAGGGATATGGGATTTTCGCAGGAGCGAAGGCTTTTTTGGATAGATACCCAAGGACGATCGAGTCTTTCCCACCTGAAAAAAGCAGCACTGGACGTTCGAATTGTGCTGCGACCTCACGGATGACAAAGATTGATTCTGCCTCAAGTTTTTGGAGATGGTTCAGGTAATAGCGTTTCATAAGGGGGATATCCTTTATACAACAAACCTTCAAAAACCTTACCAAATAATAAATGAAGAATAAAATCATATTAAGACCATGGGTATTATACCCAGATTTTCATCAAAAAAGGGCTGGATATGACGTCTTCGCAGATCACCTCAAGAAACATCACTACAACGGAAATCAAACGGTTTCAAAAAAAAGTCTTTTCTTTTTATGAAAAAAATAAACGGGATTTGCCTTGGCGGAAGACAATCGACCCCTATAAGATACTGCTCTCGGAGCTTATGTTACAACAGACACAGGTAAAACGTGTCATCTTGTATTATGAGAAATGGATTGCAAGATGGCCCACGATCGACGCTCTTGCCTCTGCGTCCCTTCCTGAGGTACTACACATGTGGATGGGTCTAGGGTATAACACCAGAGCGAAAAACCTCCATACTACTGCTAGGAAAATTGTTGCTACGTTCAATAGTGATGTACTTCAGGCGATGAAACAATACAAAGAACTCCCTGGTATCGGAAAATATACATCTCAAGCTGTGCAAATTTTTTCCTCAAATTCTGATCTTGTCACTGTTGATACCAATATCCGAAGGATCCTCATAAGTGAATTTAAACTTCCGATCAAAATAGCTGATAAGGAACTCTGGCTCCTTGCCGAAACATGTCTTCCATTAGGAGAAAGTCGGGACTGGCATAACGCGCTAATGGATTATGGTGCTCTTCATATGACCGCACAGAAAACCGGTATCAAACCAAAAACACAGCAAACACAGTTCGAAGGCTCCAATCGACAGATTCGAGCACAGATTTTACGATGTTTACTTCAGAAATCGATGTCGTTCTCTGAGTTGGAGAAAACAGTTGGAATAGGACAAATGCGACTTGGAGCGATTCTTGATAAGATGATGAACGAAAAAATCATTGAAAACAAGAATAAAACCTATCACTTGAACGAAGCATAACCTGAATCTTTTAACGAGGAGAATTGATGATTTTCTCTATATATTTTCGACATTCTCCTCTTAAATCTGTCTCAGTAAATTTAATATATAAAACAAGTGTATATTAATTACAAGATATGAGGCTCATCGGAAAATTTATCGTAATCATCATTCTTATAGGAATTCTCCTTAGTGCATCAGCATACATTGTTCTTTACACTGATGAAAATGGAGGCCCGGATTCCAAATCTCCACAGATTACAAGTATCTCAGGTAACTTTACCGTCACAGCCGGCCAAACAGCCACTATCATCGCTGTTTTTACCGATAACGTCAATGTCACCCAAGCAACCTTGTATTATACTATCGAAGGGTCAGCAACATGGAACTCCCTAAGCATTCTGAATGGAAGTGCAAGCATCAACATTCCATCAAATTCCACAACTGATTATTATTACTATGTGACTGTAGATGATGCTGTCGGAAACGGTCCGGTTGGTGCACCTTCGACTGATGGTTCTGTGTTTTTCATCATCACGGTAGAACCGAACAATGGCGAAGGGGATTTCACCCATACTGTGTTCATTGAGGAATCGACGTCGATAACCTGTCGGTACTGTCCGAATGTCGGAGCTATTTTGGAGAAATTAGACTCCTCTCATGCTTATCGTTTTTATTATGTAAGTCTGATCATGGAAAACAGCGCAGCAGCAGAGTACCTCTCATCAAACTATAATCGCGTTGGAGATCCGACTGTGTATATGGATGGTGGTTACAAAGTTATTCTTGGTGGTCTAAACCCAGAATCAAACTACACCAGTGCTATCCAAACAGCCGAAAATCGGGTGGTCCCAAAAATTAAGGTTACGGCTAACGCGGAATACAAGAACACTACCAATGCGATAGAAACAAACATTCTAGTAGTAAATGGAGAACAATCCACCTATTCCGGACGATTACGGGTGTATCTCGCCGAAATTATTTCTTCACAATATAACGATTATAACGGTCTAAAATATAGAAACGCGTTTGTCGACTTCATTATAAATGAAGATATCAGCGTTTCTGCAAACAGTGACGGGACGTTTTCAGCGAGTTGGCCTGTCGGGAACCTTGATTATGAGAATCTTAAGATTATTGCAGTCGTGTTCAGCTCAATAGAAAATAGCGCGTTTTCAGACCCTCCAACGAACGCCTATCCGTTTACCGCTCATTATGCTGATGCATCAAATGAGACATATGTAGTAAAGGGTCCACGGAACCTTCCCCCGGAGGTTGGAATCCTATCACCTCAGAACGGAAAGATCTACATTCGAGGAAATCTCCGTGGAAATTTCTTATATAAAAATGGATTATTGAAAAACACCTGGCTCATCGGGAAAGCCTCTATTGATACGTACGCGAAGGATGATTCCGGGATCACTAGGGTCGAAATCTATGTGAACGACAAACTTGTCGCAAACATGACCGCACCACCGTATAATTGGACGCTCCCTTTCAAATTAATTAAAAAACCATTGATTCCTAAGGACTATACCATCATGGTAAAAGCCTATGATGACACCGATAAAACCGCTACCGCAAGCATCGTTGTCAAAGCCTGGTGGGCATTCTAACCTTATTACTGTTTTTTTGGATTTTTTGACGTATATAATCGTCGAGCGGCGAGTGTCGCAACCATGTTTCGCGCGAAGACGACGAAGAACGGGTAAGGACCTCTATTGAAGTTCAGTGCAATTCTTTTTATTGTATACGATGGTCGATAAAACTCAGAGTACATGAATCGTACGCCTTGGAGTAGTTCGTCTGGCGTCATCTGCTTTGGGGTGAAGACCACATGTCCCATGTTATAATATTTCCAATCTTTTGTTAGGATTCTTTTCTCCGCATCAAGTTTAGTAAACAAAGGTGTTCCCGGGAACGGGGTAAGAATGGAGAAATCAGCGATATCGATGTTCAGCTCTTTTATTTCTTTGAGCGTCTTCTCAAACATGTCTGGTGTATCGGTATCAAACCCGAACATGAAGTCTCCAATGACCGCCATATGATTCTTATGGATGTTCTGGATCGCTTGTCCGTATTCATCGACTTTGTTGGTTTTTTTGCCTACCCTGTCAAGGGTGTTTTGACAGAGGGATTCAAATCCGACAAGCCAGGCGACACATCCTGCTTCTTTTGAGAGTCGGACGAGTTCCGCGTCATGGGCCAATACATCAGCATTCCCATTGCAGAAGAATCTTTTATGGAGTCCTTTCATGTTTTTGAACAATTCCTTTGTATAGGGCGGGTCGATGGTGAGCGACGTATCATAAAACATCAGTGTTTTTTGTGGGATTTTTTTTATTTCTTCTATGACCTCTGGTATTGGTCTTTTGTAGAATATATTTCCACCCTGGATGTTTGTCTCTGGGCAGAATTCACAGTGATAGGGACACCCGCGTGTCGCCTCGAGCGCACCGGTTAGGATAAATCCCGGTAAATGAACATTTGTCGGAGGGAGATTCTGAGAGATGCTGTATGGCGGTGCATGATAGTACGGCTGTAGTTTTTTCTGCTCGATATCCTGTAGAACCGCTAACCATCCTGCTTCGTTTCTCCCGATAAGAACGCTATCTGCATGCTGTTTTGCTTCCTCCGGGAGTCCTGAGGCATGAAACCCGCAGAGCACAACCAGGACACCTTTTTTCCGGTATGCGTCAGCAATGGCATAGGCTCGAGGTGCTGTCGAAGTCACATAGTTGATGAGGACTACATCGTAGCCTGTATTATAGTCAATCTGGGAGTATCGTTCATTGATTACGGATACCTGGTGTTGTTTTGGTGTGATCGCGGCAAGCTCACGTGCTTGCAAGGTGGGAAGGATAGAGAATGTCGTGAGCAATGTTTTTTCAAGGAATTTATACCGTGCGCCTCCCATCCAAACGGTCTCAACGATGAGTATGTTCATTGCTCTTCTGTGGAGAATGAAGGGACAGCTATTTAAGGAATTGTACCTATCTCCTGTCAACTTTGGGAGCTGTATGAATCCGTTCTATAACCCAGTGTTCCTTGGTGAAATTCTCAAACGATATTTGGTGGATGTCGACCGGTTGGAGAGAATGAGCAATGAATCGCTACATCGCTATCAAGACAGACGACTGAGACGACTTGTCCGGTTTGCCGATACGGTACCTTTGTATCATGAGAAATTCAAACAGGCAGGGATCCATCCGGCCGATATTTCCGGGATTGATGATCTTCAGAAACTCCCTTTTGTGACTAAAGATGATTTCAAACGATATTACCCAAATGGGATTATCTCATCAAAAATAAAAAAGGATTCCCTTGTCGAGGTCTCTACTTCAGGCACAACAGGGAAAGTCCTTCCATTGTATGTCGATTTGCTTGATATCGTCATGGGTTTGTTTGCGTATATGCGGACCTTGCGTGAATATGACATGAGTATATGGAAAAACAGGATAACGATTATCGGTGATTTCGCGCCACATACCGCGGAGAGCGGGTATGTCACCAGAGGGCTTCAGCCTCGGTTCAATCTCACAAGAATGTTCAAAAACATCCAGTGGCTGAACACGAACGATGACCCAAAGAAAGTCATCGCCTCCATCAATGAGTTCCACCCAGAGTTCATCGGCGGGTACGTCGGGATGCTTGGCCATCTTGCCTTGTTAAAAGAAACAGGATTGGGCAAAGACATCTCACCTCAGTATATCGCTGCCACAGGATCTGTCCTGGATTCTTTCCTGAAATCCTACATAGAAAAAACATTTCAAGCAAAGGTCTTTGAAGTCTACGGAGCAACAGAATCCGGGTTGATTGGCTATCAATGCAAACAAGGAAGCTACCATTTGATGTCAGACCTTGTCTACGCAGAGTTCCTTAGAGATGGACATCCTGTCGGCTCAGGCGAAGCAGGAGAGATGATTATCACAAAATTCCATGGAAAAGGAACACCGATTCTTCGCTATAACGCTATCAATGACATCGTTGCTCCATCAATTGGAACATGTCCCTGCGGTAAAGCAGGCCAATTGATCAAAAAAATATACGGGCGAAACGACCTTGCGTTGTACCTATCAGATGGTACAGTGTTGCTTCCGTCTGCGTTTTCAGTGATTTATAGTAAACTACTCTACCAATTAAGAACAAACAAGGTGAAGAACACGAAGATCGTTCAACATGATTTCACGACGCTGGAAATCCAGGTCGTTATTGACGAGACACTTCGCACGATTGGCCCATCTGTGGAGGAGATTTTTAGTTTCATATCGAAAGGATTTCAAGAAAAAATGGGGTCTAACGTAACAGTCACCGTCAAAGAAACTGCTTCTGTTGATACCTCGCAGGGACCCCGCATAGTATCACTCATTGATAAAAAAAACTATTTGATTAACCGTTATGTTTAAACAGAGTCCTTTTTCTGCTCCTCTGTCGAAAGATATTTAAAGGTTCAAAGCCTAATAGAGACTTAACAATTGATAATCAGAGGGATAATATGAAAGTTGTATTATGCAATGATGGAGTATGTGTCCCTCCGAAATGTCCTGTCGTGGATGTCCGGAGTGATAAGGTGATTATTGGCGAAAAAACGAACGTGTGCACGTTAACCCGGGCACAATTCGAGATCCTCAGACAAAAGATTATTACCGGTGAGATCTAAGAATATCGTCTGTTTTCGCTTTTTTTTTTTTAAAAAAAGAATTATGGATGATGGGGGTACCCTGCTTCGTTTTCGTTGTACATATCAATACTTTGACGAACGAGCTGTTGAAGAAACACGAGTCGCTGCGCATCGGTATCACATCCATAGGTCGCTAACGTCCCATATACGGAGGTGTATTTCGGTTTTACTTTACCGTTATCGTAACCTAACGTCACAATAGTAAACATTGGGATTCCCGCGACATGATCTTTGTCGTAAACGGGTTGAGCATCTCTCAATTCGGGGATGGTGTGGTGGATGTTCACATAAATGTAGGCGACCGAAGAGTTCTCAAAATTGACGATGGAAGAGAACATGTCCTGTTTTCCAAACTCGATCGAAAAGAGGTCTTTTACCACCGGGTACATCACATCACAGCCGGCGCATGAATCACCGCTATAATGCAAAAATACTGGTCCGTGGGATAAATTCTCCAATATAAAATCTGGGTGAGGCTGGCCATCCGCGGTTTGGAAGGTGAAATCTGCTAAGGTGTTCGGCTCAAGCTTCAAGCAGCTTAAACACAGCACAAGCACAATACCGGACCGTACCTCATCATAGATTGGTGTCAGAGCGAACATGCCACCAAGCGTTCCTGAAACCAGGAGTAGTGCACAGACCTGCAGAGCAAAGAATTTCTTCATCGTCCCTTCCTCTCAAAGGTGATCAGTTCACTCGGACAGGCAGTCACGCATTTCCCGCATAAAATGCACTCTGGGTCTCGATGCATGTTTGGTACGTCGATTCCCATCGGACATTCATACGAGCAGACGTTACAGTGAACGCACTCTGTTGCTTTGACTGCGATGTGATAAAAACTTATTTTATTAAACGGTCCCAGGAGAGCACCAACCGGGCAGAAATACCGACACCAACCTCGCTCAATAAGGAAGATGAGGGCGATAAATAAAGCAAAGATGACTAAGGCGACCGGGAAAAAAAAGTTCGGGATAAATTTCCCGGGGTTCAGGATGAGGACCGGGATGGTTCCTGTCAGAAACCCAACTGGACAGATGTCGGTAAAGATGAATCCGATTAGATAGGAGGTGACAAACACGAGGCTGATGAGAAGAACATATTTCGTGTAACGGAAATATTTCTCTGCTTTATGTGCCCCAAGTTTTCGCGCAAGTTGTGTTTTCTTCACTTTCCTTGCGACACGTCCTGTCCCCCGTTGCAATAATCCGATGGGACAAGCCCAGGCGCACACTGCGCGGCCTGTTAAAACCCCAAGGAACCCGATGATAAGAAGAGGGAATAAAAACAACCTCCAGGTAAAACTGCCCTTATCGACGCTTTGTTCCAATGATCGTAACGGGCATGCGGAGGTCGCTGCGGGGCATGCCTGGCAATAGAAAAAAGGATAACAAAAACCGGTTTTTAACCCCGGATACCCAGGGTAACCCAGGTTAGCAGAAAAGAAAAGAATAATCTGAGAAATCAATCGTTTTATTTGTAACTTCATTTAACTCTCTTACGACCTATCAGTATCAAAATGACACCGATTGCTATCACGAACACCACGACTTCAAATCCTGGTGACTTCTTACCATCACCGTCGTTTCCATCCGGATTCTCAGAAAAGTTCACCCTCTTTCCTGAGGATTCTTGCCAAACACCACTGATTTTTGCGACAATATTAACCGTGATGTACGTCGCATCTGTATGTTTCAATGTCACATCGGCTCGATAAATACTTGAGCTGATGAGCGGCATTGAGACATTTTGGATATCAGGATAACAGATACCGGTTCTTCCGTTGCATTCCTCGACAGTCACCCGTACTTCCGATGGTGCTTCGCCACTTATCGGTACTGAGATGGTCACAGTTGATAACGCAGCGGGTTGTGATGGAGTAACAGTGATAGTCCCAAACGTCACACCTGCTGCGGCCACTGAACCAGCAATTGTTCCAATGATACTCATGATTACGATGATTGGTATTATTTTTCTTTCGTTCTTCATAGTTTTCGGTTCTCCCTCTAATTTTTTATCAGCACTTCATCAATCTTGGTCGAAAGATCTGCGTATGATTCATAACCCACGTGGGAGTAATAAATATTTCCTTTTTTGTCATAGATATAAAGAGATGGTACTCCCCCGGAGGCATAGGCGTTTTCAATAGTTCCTTCTGGGTCATCCAAGCCAAATGTCCAGTCTAAGGTCACATTGACCTGGTTTTTGAACTCGTTGATCAGGTCTTGAAGCATGGTTGATGTTTCTCCATTTGATACCCAGACATCTATTGAAAGGATTGCAACATCATCAGTAGAATAATTTTCTGAGATCTTTTTTAACTCAAACATCTGAGACAAGCATGGTT
>DATMXJ010000200.1:0-6191 GCA_035561675.1 Thermoplasmatota archaeon | reverse complement strand
TAATCAAAGAGAGGATTAATCTCGGGCTTGCTCGAGCGCGAAAACAAGGAAAACAACTTGGACGGCCGGAAGGAAGTAAAGATAAGAAACGACGTCGAACAAGTGGTTATATTCAACGATGGG
The DNA here is from genome assembly GCA_035561675.1 of Thermoplasmatota archaeon. Taxonomy (GTDB): domain Archaea; phylum Thermoplasmatota; class E2; order DHVEG-1; family DHVEG-1; genus SM1-50. The sequence goes on along the minus strand of DATMXJ010000200.1, from coordinate 6,068 downwards.
GTAAACAATCCTCCCCCCAGAATTTTAAGGTTTTTATTAAGGAGAATCAATGAGAAATAAAAAATCAAGTGATTATTTATTTTTTAACACCAATAAGAGCTTTACAATTAGGACAAATCAGAACGAACCTATTTGGTTTACTAGCGGAACTCGATCCCGCTCGTCCAAAAAAAGGACCAGGCCCCATTCCAAATCCAATATCCATCCAATTTCTTTCAATAATCGGTTTTGTCGTTTTATGACAAAATTGACATTCAACTTCTTTGTCATCATATCGTGTTTTAAACCACATTTGAATTGGAACAACAATTTCTGTATAATTAATCTTTTGGGAGGTCACCTTTAATTGAAATCTGTTCACGAAAATCCTAAAATAGATTCAACTGATGTGAAATCCACCAAGTCTTTTGATTTGGGTGGAGGTCAAACAGAAAAATGGACAGAAATTATAAACAGATTAGGCCAGGATATCAACAAAGATTTTCCAAATGGAAAGGAAATGGTGAAACTGGAATATGAGCTGAAAAACATCAAAAGAACTGAGTTTCCCATATATCTTGACCCTAAAACAGCCTCTTTCATCGAAGTGGGCATTCATGCGAAGATCCGACAATTTCTCTCAGATGCGACAATAACAAAAAATCTACGATACGCACGTTTTATGGAAAAATCTCCAGTGCCTATCGATTTCAGAAACCTAACACCAGAGCAATTCATCAGACACATGGATTACCGGATTGAAATAGAAAACGCTACACCTTTTGCTTTAGCCCATGAGAAAAAAGCTATTGTTATGTTTCTCAGAGCCTACGGAATCGATACGGACAGATGGAAAATAGTCTGCAAAACGCCACCGATAACAGTGAATGAAGATAACATTCAGATACCATTCCCAGGGACAGTAAACAAATTTTTCTCCCATGATTATGGTGGGGACAAATACGAGAATGTACTCTTACAATCTGTAGCTTTCATTGGTTTCATGTTCGGAATGAGGCCACCAAGCGAGATCTGCAATCTCAACAGTGAGGATTTAAATCTTAATGACGATGGCACAGGAACCTTAACAGTCCACGAACAAAAGAAACGAAACAAGACCAGGATTATCATTCCATTCAATAAGACAGTTCTATCATCACCAGTGTTCAAGACGCCACGAAATTACAGAGATAATTGGAGACATAAGGTAGAAAACAGCAACTCAGGAAATGCTTTATTTCTCCAACCAAATGGAAAACGAATAACAGGAAGATACATAACAAATCATCTCACATCAGCAGGTAAGAGGATCGCTGGGGAATACTTCCATCTCTACACAATGAGACATACCTACGCGTCTTATCTCTACGACTATACAGGGGATATCAAATTTGTTTCAAAAATGCTTGGCCACACGAAGATTACAAACACGAGTAAATACATCCACACCGCAGACTGTCTCAAGAGGCAATTAGGGAAACGCAATCTATTCAATCTCGCCCTCAGATCTCAAAATATAGAAAATATATGCGAGAGGGGAGAGGAGACAAAAATAGATTGTTTGGCAAAAATCAATCAATCTAACAAAATTTCTCCTGTAGACCAGTATGGGCTAGGCCGGATTCGAACCGGCGGCCTTCGCCGTGTGAGAGCGATGTCATAACCAACTAGACCACTAGCCCAGTTTATCTCAAAAGGTATAAGTCTGAATTTAGGACACGGATAAATGCTTTTCGTTCACCTTCTAGAGCTCAAGGGATTCTCCTTTAGGAAAACCTTATCAAGTATGGATAAGATAACCTCTCCAAGAAAACGATAGCTCAGGAGGATTCCGTTGGTAAAATTGAAGTTGTTTCAGCGTAAAAAGACAAAAGAAGAAACACACGTCGAAGATAATGTAACAAGGGAAGAAATCCGATGTTCAGATGAAAAAAAAATCGAACCAGAGACAAAAATAGAACCTAAAGAAGTACCAATCAAGGAGTATAACGAAACACTTTATTCAAAGGGATTTGCACAAAAACAACAGAAAACACCTTCATTTCAACAGAAACCGCCCATAAGACGAACCACCTGGGAGAATGCTGAAACAATCGAACAGAACATCGATAATATAAGACCAGGACAATCAGAATCAACAACAAGACGTACTCAAATAGGGATTGATACCGAAAAAAAAGTTGATTTTATCCTGCTAAAGAAAAAAAAGTAGATCGCAGAGAAACACGGTCGATATCGGAGTGTTTTTAAGACTCTTTTTCGTTTCCGTCTCACAAGGAATGGTTGATAACAGTGATAGCAGTGCTAAGAATCGGACATCGAATCGAACGGGACAAACGAGTGACCACGCATGTTGCATTGGTCGCTAGAGCATTCGGCGCAGACATCATCTATATCACAACGAAAGATGAAAAAATTAAGAAAAATATCCAATCCGTCTGCAAACGATTCGGTGGAAATTTCCAGGTACAAACCGGCATCGATCATAAAAAAATCATCAAATCATGGAAAGGAGCCATTGTCCATCTTACGATGTACGGCGAAGAGCTAGAAAAAGCAATACAGCATCTTGATACCAATCGCGATCTGCTCATCATCGTTGGGGCTGAAAAGGTCCCTCCATATTTTTATGAGATAGCTGACATGAACATTTCAGTCGGAAATCAACCACATTCTGAGGTCGCTGCCCTTGCATTGTTCCTTGACCGTTTTACAAAAGCAGCGTGGCAAAAAAAACTGTTCGATGGAAACATTCAAATTATTCCCTGTGTTAAAGGGAAAAAGGTTCTTTCAAAGGAAAAATCATGACCGTGATCCCCAATCCTGGACAGTGCCTGCGATTGTTACGAGAAGCAGGGTGTTCCGATGAAGTTATCAACCATTGTAAAGCTGTACGGAAGGTCGCGGTCAGAATAGCGAAGAAAGCCCATGCAAATATTCAACTCGTCGAAGCAGGCGCATTGCTTCATGACATCGGACGATCGAAAACCCAGGGGATCCTCCACGGGGTGGAAGGAGCAAAAATCGCTACTCAATTAGGTTTACCAGAAAGTATCATCACTATCATCGAACGACATCTAGGTGCAGGAATTCCAAAAGAAGAGGCAATCATCCTTGGATTACCACCAAAAGATTACATACCCATCACGTTAGAAGAAAAAATCGTGGCTCATGCAGATAATCTCATTGAAAACGATCATGAGCACAGGATTGAAATAGAAGTCGAAAAAGCACTTCAGAAAGGACAGATGAAGCATGCGGAAAGGTTAATGGCGTTACATCGTGAGCTTAGTCAACGATGCGGCATGGACCTGGATAATATTTAAGGGCAGGTACCCGAAAAGCTATATAGAGTATCTAGTATTTACCGGAAAAAACACTTGCAGGGGTAGCCAAGCATGGTCAACGGCGCAAGGTTGAGGGCCTTGTCCTGTAGAGGTCCGCGAGTTCAAATCTCGTCCCCTGCACTAATTTTAACGGTCTTACAGGAGAGGAATGAGTAAGTAATGAAATAAGGGCGCCGCCCTTATGATCCCGTTCCGCCTTCGTTCCTCGGCAAGCCCTATCGGACGTTGCCGTATCTCACTCGGCGGTCAAGCTACGTTAGGTAATTGTTGCTGATGATCATCAACAACGTATGCATTGTGATGTCGAGATTGATCTCGGATGTATACACTTGATTGTTCAAGGTTTTTCCATCCGGTTGATTCGTAATGATCGTATCCGCTCCAGAAGCCACCGCGTGGGTATCGCTTTCTGAAACCTGGAAAGGTTTCAAACATTTTCCGGGCAGTGTATGATTTAAGCATGATTTCAGCGGTTTGAACCGAATATCGTTTTGGGATATTCACTAAGAAGTGAACATGATTGAGTGCGAAGCCAAAATCACCGAACTCGAATCCAAAGCGTTCTAGGTCATGGAACGCTTGGATACAGATGTCAATATAGATTTGCTTTCGAAAACAGTTGTATCTGTTGTGGGTGACGAACATCAGGGTCACCCAGTTGTTACGGGTGTCACCCGCAATCTTTTTAGAGCTACAGCTAATTACAACATTATCCATAAATTGATTGCTCCTGTCGCACCGTTATAGGGCAGGCGAACGCCTGCCGCGTGCGACAAAAAAGAGATATGTTTTGTTGGGAGAAAAATAGAGATGCGACTTTTCATCTGCGGGTCCTTCACTTCGTTTCAGACCACGCAGTATTCCCAGTCGCAACTATAAAAAAACGATTTGAACACCTGTTTACTAGTAAAGGGTCGTTCATCTCATTTCCCGTTCAGGTTTTTTTCCTTTTTCGCTCATATTATTAAGGAACGCCTGATATGGTCTAGATGACCCAATTAGTAGGGCTAACCGCTTCCATTCTAGATGCATTAATTATAGCTTTGCACATATTATCAATAACTAAAAAAAATGATAGTATGGAAAATCAGGCAGTAATAACCTGACTTCCGTTGTTTTAGTCAATGAGGATCGCTTCGTTACTTATGTTTTGTTGAATTGCCACCAGGCTTCAAGGTCCAAATCATCATTTGTTCTCAGGATGTTTCCCTCTGGATCTCTGAATGCAGTGTAAACTCGATAGGTACCCGCTCCATGTTGAAGATCTGATGCTCTGATCCGGTCATTGAAGATCATGTCAAGTCCGAATTGACTGTTGCTATTGATGGTTCGTGGTTTAGGCTCATCGATAACATCACTGTCCCACACCCATTCACACTGAGACTCGTCGTAGAAATGCACTTGCATGAGGATATATCCTTGTATGTCGGTCGACCCGGTGTTCTTGATCTTCGATTGATTCCGATAGACAATGATCAATTTCGGCAGACAACCAATAAGACCAAAATCGGATGAAAACACATTAATATATTCGTTCCCTGTCGGTGTTGTGCCATTGATGTCTCGACTGCTGCGCAGACAGAGTTTGGTCGTTCCATTTGTATTGATACATTTAAGGTTGTTCAGTGTGATATTGTTATATCCGGTTGTAAAACCTGAGGTGTTCAATGCTCCAATGTTTCCAGAGTAATGGTTTTTGTTGTAGTCACTGGATTCAAGTGGGTCATGCGGGTAGGTCGGCTGCCCGTCTTGAATCGTGATGTCGAAATCCGTGGTTGAGTTATCATCTTTTTTGTACAGGGCGAGTGTTGCGTTGTCAAGAAGGGCGTTGAACGGTACTACGGAGGTGTTAAAGAACACGAACCCTCGGTTGATGAAATACATGGTACTTACCTTCTTCTGTCCGATCGTGATGTATGTTGCAGAGCTGCTTTCCATGCCGTATGAAGAGGATTGTGCGGTATTATAATTCGTTCCATAGTTGTAGATATAGCCGTCGCTGAAGGTTGAATAGAGGGTCACTGTCGGGTCTATCACGACAGGGAACGTCATCGTATTCAAATCAGAAGCTTTTAACCCAGAGAGAAGATAGGTGTTGCCGTTCAGGTGCACGATACGATACGTCAGTTTCTGTCGTACCGATTCATTGTTCAGCTCGTAAGCCTCACCCAGCGGTAGGGCGCATTTGAACTGTCCGAACACATCCTTGAAATCGACACCTACATCGGAGATCATAACATTTCCGGTGAGCATCCCTGACGCGTTATACAGGTTGAGATTCTGGTGATCCAATTTAGTGATGAACACAAGATACGAACTCTCATTATTCAGACTATACAGTGATGGTGGATGATTCTGCAAAACCGTCTTGGTCGCATTACTCAAGATGATTTCCTCTTTCAACTCCGTGTTCCTGTACCTCCAAGTGACATCGCTGCCGGTGAAAACATCCTCATAGGTTATGGTATTTCCGGTGAATTGTCCTTGGCTGCTTTGTACGTTCTGCAGATACTGGTACGTCCAATCACTGGCTGGGTCGAGATACCCGACGCCCATGAGTTTACTTCTGATGACGTGTATCGTGGGGTCTGTCGATTTGTTGTACGCAAATGCAACCGGCCAGTTATTCTGCGCATTCGATTTGAAATACGTATTATACAACCCTTGATCATTCCCTACGCGGTATCCGTATACATACGCAGGATCGGTGGAGGGGAGGTGGTGGAGCGTACAGTTAATCGG
>DATMXJ010000199.1:0-13549 GCA_035561675.1 Thermoplasmatota archaeon | reverse complement strand
ATATTTTATAGTGCAATCATCCAATCTTTACCCTTTTGTTGCTATAAAAAAAAATGGACGTCGTCCCCTCAGGTTATACGAAAAAAAATATTTTTTTGAATCTACCATCCTCTCGTTCATGGCGTACATACGAGTTGCCCGCCCTGAAATTATAAACAATAAACTATTTCAGCCCCTGTTCTATTGTACGTTCGATTATTATGACTGAAAAAATCCCACAACACATGCATTGTCAGATTTGCGGAAAAGCAATCACTGCATCAGACACGGAAACAATGTGCTCTGAAGAATGTAAACAACGGTACCAAAACCTCTCCAAGAAACGGAAACTCTGGGTCTATATCATGTACGCACTTATTTTCGTCATGATAGCGGTCTTATTCCTCGCACCATACTTAGGAAAAATATAGTACGGTCGTAACGAAAAATAAGAAGAATGCTTTCGTTTATTCTGCGAGTTCTTCCTGCAGATCGATGACCATTTCTGTGAGGACATCTTCGAATATCTGATGGCGGTATTCTTTGACCGAGCCGTTCGCAAGATGCGCTCGTGCAACGAAATCTCTACCGTCTTTCAGGATTTCAATATGACAGACTGTCTCCATGCTCGTCCCATTCTGTTTTACTCCCGTATTCATCAATGATATTTATATGTTTTGTGCGCAAGGTTAATGTGTTTCAGCCTCATGTCAAGGCTGGGACGTGGGGTTGTGAAACCGATACGAAACGCTGTCGTCGCAGGCCAGTTCTACCCGGGTACTGAAAAAAATCTCAGACAACAAATCGAAGAATGTTTTCTTGAGATAAGAGGATATGGAAAAATACCGGCGGTACAAAAAATAAAAGGTACTTTGAGAGGTCTGGTGGTTCCCCATGCGGGATTTGTGTATTCGGGGGCGATCGCATCCCATGCGTACGGACGCCTTGCAGAGCAGGGGTTTGCCGAGACGTTCATCATTCTTGGACCGAACCACACCGGGATAGGTTCAGGGGTGTCAGTGATGACCCAGGGTGCGTGGAAGACGCCATTAGGGTCAGTTCCTCTTGATGAGTCTCTTGCGCAATCCATCGCGACAGGTATCATTGACCAGGATGCTTCTGCACATTCATACGAGCATAGCATCGAGGTGCAGCTCCCCTTCTTGCAATATCTTGGGCAAAGTCGGACATTTGAGTTTGTTCCGATCTGTATGATGATGCAGGATTACGAAACCGTACAAGACGTAGGGGATATCCTCGCAAAGGCTATCCAGCGCTCAAAGAAGAAAATCATCCTGATTGCAAGCAGTGATTTTTCTCATGCAGGGTTCAACTACCGCAGCACGCCACCATCGGGGATGCGCGTCGATGAGTACGCCACAAAACAGGATACACTCGCTATACAGGATATTCTCGCCTTAGATCCAAAGCAACTGATTGAAACAGTCGAGCAGCACAACATCACCATGTGTGGGTTTGGACCGGTCGCAACGATGCTTCATACCGCAAAAAAACTTGGAGCAACCAGGGCGGAACTCTTAAAATATGGGACTTCCTATGAGGTTCACCCGGATTCCTCCTGTGTTGGCTATGGGGCGATCGCGGTTTCGTAGGTGCAGACTCATGAAGAAACAACCCGTACGAGATATCTTGTTTAAAAAAAATATGACGACAAACCAGTTGATAAAAGAACTGTACGACTCCGGGGGTTTTTCCGCAAAAAAAGTAGCAGATGGTGTCGATATCCTTGAACGGATGATGCACGAAAAGGATTGCGTGAAGTTTTTGTCGTTTCCCGCCTGCATCATCTCAACAGGAACACGAGGAGTCATAAAGGAATTGGTTCGGCGAAAATTAGTCGATGTCGTCATCACCACCACTGGGACCTTGGACCATGATCTCGCTCGAGTCTGGAAAGACTATTACCATGGGTCTTTCATGGCTGATGATACAAAGTTGCATCAGCAGGGAATCAACCGTCTTGGGAACATCTTCATCCCATTGGAATGCTATGGGGCGATCCTTGAAAAGAAACTACAACCTATCCTGGGCGAACTTTACTCGATGCAGCAGAAATGGTCCACCAAGGATCTTATCTGGGAGTTTGGGAAACGCCTTGAAAAAGAAAAAAACGGTAAAGATTCAATCCTCTATTGGGCTTGGAAAAACAAGATACCAATGTTTGTCCCTGGTATCACCGATGGAGCGTTTGGCTCTCAACTTTGGATGTATTATCAAGAGCACCGCAATTTCACCATTGATCTTTTCAAAGATGAACAGGACCTCTCAGACATCGTTTTTGATGCAAAAAAGACTGGTGCATTGATCATTGGTGGCGGGATTTCAAAGCATCATGTCATCTGGTGGAACCAATTCTGCAACGGACTGTCCCATGTGGTGTATCTCACGACCGCTGTCGAGTATGACGGGAGCCTGTCCGGTGCGCAAACACGAGAAGCGATCTCTTGGGGAAAAATAGCAGAAAAAGCAGACAACGTCACCATCGAAGGTGATGCAACGGTGCTTCTCCCATTGATGATTAGTGCCTTGCTCGAACGATTATAAAACCAAGATGGTCATTGGTTAAACGCTGGTTTCTTTTTCTCAAAGACACGGTCCAGGATTTCCTTTTCATCGGCGTTACGGATAAGTTCCTCTGGTTCTGTTTCTTGAACATGTGGTTTGTCCGTGTGGTCCTGTCGTTGATGTTTTCCCTTGTTTAGAGCTCCATTTGCTTCGTTGATGAAATTCAGTTCTTCGGTGGTGGGACACCAGGAGATCATGTTCTTATTGGTAAAAAAGTTCGGTGCATTTCGGTCAAACTGGATCTCAATCATCAACTCTCCCGAGGTGACGTTTTTTTCAAGTTGGATTGAGACATAGATATTTTCTTGTTTTTTCATTCGGTTCCCATCCTCGTTGTACAGTCGATAACATGTAGAAGGTTTTATATTTTTCTTTTTAGAAGGATGAGACCGTTGATTTTTTTATTAGAAAAAAATATTTAAAATTGTGTGTTGCATCCTCTTATTCTTTTGTGACGACTTCTTTGACTAATTGATTATCCTGCGCTGTGGATTTGAGGAATTTTAGGATTAGTTCTTTTTGTTGTTGATTCAATGTCATGGGGTCATCTTTAGATATTAAAATAGTCGAGGATTTCGAAGAATTCTTTTTTGATGATGTAGCCTTGGTCTGTCTTTTTGATCAAATCATGTTTTAGGCAGAACTCGATTACCTCATGCTGTTTGTTGTTTTCATACATCTCTCGTTCACCTCGTTGTGATAAGAGTTTTTATCCACTCATATCATGTTACATGTTGCCAATGAACATATATAAAGATAGCTTGGCAAAATAACAAAATGATAATGCATAAATGATATGACATCTTGGAGAATCTCCCTTGAAAAACCATTAAAGTTATATGAAAACACTGGATGTCTTCTGTGGTATGATGTATAAAATTCCCGATTCAAGCGTGTTTTTCTCCGCAGGCCTCTTCGCAGCAAATATCATATGTATACTTCTTGCACTCAATGTGCTTTCAAGCAACTTTGGATTCGTCACTGCTTCCAGTCAGCATCTCATCACCATCTTTTTGTTACTTGGGGTAGTTCTGCTGAATCTTCCGCTCCGACAGGCTGTGCGTCATCTTTCGAAAGAAAATCCTCACCTTGTACAACTAATCATAGGGACTCTCCTGTGTCTCTTTGGATTCCTCCTCCTAATCATTTCGAAAACCCAACTGTTCTGGATCTGCAGTCTCCCTGTCATCCTCTCTGGTCTTGACCTCTGTCTACAGGGGATGGATCACAGAAGAAACGAACTTTATCTCCTCACAATAGCCTCCTTTGGATATGCAGTAGTGTTCCTGCTTATAGATACCATCCCTACCCTCTGGCATCTATATCAGCAAAGCTCGCTGGTGATAACCCATGCGATCGGGGTACTGACAACAACACCGTTCTTGCTTGGGCCTACCACTAGCGGACTGAACATCCTGCTGGTGTCTCTGGTATTTCTGATCAGTAGTTTTCTTCTCGCAACGAGAAAAACACGCAAGGAAATACGTTGGTTCTGCTTCTGCATCGTTGCTTCATTATTCATTTGGTTTTTTTACCTTCTCACGCTCAATCTGATCGCATATCCCTCAACTGATGCGCTCAACCTCCACCCGTTGTTCTTCCTTTTCTGCCTCATTCCAATCTTTGGTTTCCTGTTCCGTTCTACAGTCAAAGACACAGCATCAGTCATCATACCTAAAAAAGGCTGGTTGAAACATTCTCTGAAGAATGGGAAAGTCTGGGCTGTCGTATTTTTTTTCCTGTCTACATTGCTATTAACTGTTTTTATTACGGGAGGCATTCCACCAGCAGATCAACAAAAGGTCCTGTTTTACGGCGATCATATGATAGGCACATGGGATGTCCCAGAATATGGGAAATACGGAAAAGACGCTGTGGGAATGTTTGGCTTGTGGCCTATCTATCTGACGACTTTCGGTTATGATACAGAGATTCTTGTCGAAAACAGGACCCAATTCCTGGAGATGGCACAACCACCCGCTCAGAATATCACCAGGTATGTGAATCTCACGGATTACACGAACGTTAGGGAAATAAGCAGTATTACGACAAAGGCTATCGACAACGCCGCTATTTTTGTTGTGTCAAACCTGAATGCCTCATTTTCAGAGCAGGAACGATCCATCATCTGGGACTATGTTGACCAGGGTGGTTCGCTGCTTGTCATCGGGGACCACACCAACGTCGGAGGCATCCAAGAACCATTAAATGAACTGCTCGCCCCGGTCGGGATCCAGTATCGGTTCGACGCAGCGCTTCCGTTTGATGAGAAATTCAAATGGCTCACCTGCACAGAACTCCTGCATCATCCCATCACCGCTCCGCTCACGAGCCTTGATGAGCTTCAATATGGAATCGGTGCTTCCCTGGATCTGTCCTCATCCTCATTCCCGATTATCATTGGTTCCTCGGTTCTCTCAGATATCGGGAATCGGTCGAATGGTGACATTGCGTATCTGGGTGATTATGAATACAACAAAGGAGAACAACTTGGAGATGTGATCCTTGTAGCAGGGGCTTATTACGGCGAGGGTAAAGTCCTTGTGTGCGGTGACACCTCCTCGTTTCAAAACCCTGCGTTGCCATTTTCATATCAGTTTCTTCAAACCTCTTTCACCTGGTTGGCAAGTAAGCAAACCGGAACTATGAAAACACTTCAGATCGGTGTTTCCTTGCTGTTGCTTATCGGTGCGGCCATTGTCTATTTCTTTTTCAAGAAGGACACGATATCCTTCACATGGTTTCCCTTTTTTTTATGCCTTTCCTTACTTCTTTCCGCGTTGCTGAACCCTTTGGTACTCACTTCTTCCAGTGACAGTAATCCTTCTGGTAACCTCGTCTATATCGATGCGTCGCATGGCGAGCGTTTCTCCCTTGAATCTTTCACTGATGACTCGCTCAACGGTCTTCTCATTAACCTCGAACGAAACAACCTCCAGCCCCTCATCCTCAGAGATTTTTCAGAGGAAAAAATCTTGAATAGTGACCTCATTATTTTTAATGCTCCGACAGCGGCGTTTACCACAAACGAAGTCGTTTTTCTTCAATCATACATGCAACGCGGTGGAGTCGTTGTGCTAGCCACCGGATATGAAGATAAGGATGCGTCATTGCCACTTCTCAGCGCTTTTGGTATGGATATAGAGCCTACACCGTTAGGCCCTGTCCCTTACGTCGAAGAGAACCTCACCCTGTATCAGAACGAGCCACGATTTGTCGATGCTTGGCCTGTGTCGTTTCAAACAAATCAGACCATCTCTTTCTATAACTTTACCTGGGGCGACCTTACATTCCATCTCGTTGTCTTCATAAAACACGGGGCTGGTGGTCTCCTTCTCATTGGTGACAGTCAGTATCTGCTAGACAAGAACCTTGAATCTATTTACGACTACTGGCCAGGAAACATTCTTTTTATAAAATATCTGCTTGATGAATTACCAATAACGGAGGAGAATCGATGAAACGGTTCCTCTGGCTTGGCATCCTGTTTCTCTCCGCGAGTTGGTTGTTCTTCATCCCTCAGTTCGCAACGCCAGATCTTGTCGCAGGCTCGCTCTGTGTCGTCGCTGGTGTCCTCTGCATCATCGGGGGGATACGCAGCTGGGTGAAAAAACAGGTGGAGATTCGATATACGATTCTTCTCATCCCCTTAGTAGTAGCACTCTTTGTTGTGTCATTTCCCTACAATCTTGGGCTTATGGTTCTGGTTATCGGACTGCTCACGTCCCTTTTTTGCTATAAATCTGAACGCATACAAGGAGTTCCCCTGGGTATTTCACTTGCTGGTGTTCTCCTGCTTCTTCAAACGATGGTCTTCCCCCTGTATGTTTCCTTCATCTCCCATGGACATCGCATTGACATCCTCTCACCAGTGGTTTCATCCCTGGCAAACCTCCTTGGTTTTCATTCCTCGACGGACAATGGTCTTCTGTTCGTGCAGACCCTCCAACAGACCTACCCGCTCACCATCACCTGGGAGAAACTTGGTTTCTTTCTTGTACTCAACATGTTTCTTGGGGCTCTTTTCCTCTTTATGATGTTCTATGAAAAAAGACAGATGCTGAAGAATATGATGATCTTCCTTGTGGCAGGCGCTCTCTACATCCTCCTGCGTTTTGTCGCTATTCTTGTTTTGTACATGACCACCACCGAACTTTCGGTCTTCTTTGATCCTCTTGTCACGACCTTCAGTTTCGTCCCCTTCAGCCTGTTGCTCATGAAACTCCTCCCATTTAAGGATCATAATGAAATGACATTACAAGCACCAGTGGTGCATTTGACAAAGAGCCATCTTGTGGCTCTGATTCTTATGTTTCTGCTTGTCTTTTCTTTTACCGGAGCGTTCCTTTACCAAGACCCCGGGTCGATAAAAACTGGTCGCGTTCTCATCGATGAATATCATAGCCAATGGGAAGATACAATTCGACCTCTGGATACTGAATGGTACGGGTTGCTTTCAACGTATAATTATTATTCCTGGGCGCAATGGCTGCGGTATCACTTTTCTGTCAAGACCAATATCAATGCGTCATTCACACCAGATCTTCTCAGCAGGTACGATATCCTCATCCTGAAATGCCCAACGGAAAGCTATTCAACGCAAGAGATTCAATCGATCAAGGACTTTGTCGAACATGGCGGTGGGTTGTATTTGATTGGGGATCATACGAACGTGTTCGGTATGAACACCTTTCTCAATCAAGTCTCAGAAGAATTTGGGATACGATATAAAACTGATGCGACGTATGAGCTTGGAACCGGGGATCTCTCCATCTACAAATCAGACCAGTTCTTCTCCCATCCTGTGATGCGTCATGTCGCACAATTTGATTTCATGACCTCCTGTACCCTGGAGCCGACCTCACTTTCTGCATCCATGCGCATGGAAAACATCATCATCGGAGACCGGATCATCAGTGAACCTGGCACCTATTCGACAGAGAATTTCTTCAGAGAATCAGTCGCCTCCCCTGACTCCGAATGCGGCTATCTCCTCCAAGCAGCCGCCATCAAATACGGGGCAGGTCGGGTTGTGGCGTTCACCGATAGCACCGTGTTTTCCAGTTTCTGTGTGTTCACCGATGGGTACCCCTCTTTTACTCTGGGCGTCATGGAGTATCTGAATCGAACGAATTCCTTGGCGTATCTCAACATCGTTCTTTTCGCCCTTTCGATTGCTTTTTTTGTCAGCCTCGTCTTCCTTCTTAGAAACAATAAAAAAATGACGGTCCTTTGGATGTTCCTCTTCGCTGGTCTGCTCGCATTCTGTATAGCGGCACCACTGTGCTCCCATCTCACCAACCTCGCGTATCCGCAACCTACGGCTTCAACGGACTATCCCTCTGTGTTCTTCGAGCAGCAGCATTCTTCAATGAATATCTCTGTAAAACCCACTTCTTCACTTGGTGAAAATTCTGATAATTATGGTACGTTCTTTGTGTGGACCCAACGAGTCGGCTGTGTCCCCTCATTCGCACCCACCCTCAAAGATGCGACGAGGAGTGGTGATATCATGGTCATTGTCAACCCGACAAAACCATTCACCGAGACCGATGTTCAACTGCTGACGACCTTTTTTGAGAAGGGCGGTCGATTGCTTCTTATGGACAGCATCAGGAATCCTCAATCAACCGCTAATGAACTGCTTGGGAATTTTGGGATTTGGATGACGACTGCCACAAAAGATCAAGAGGTTCTCTCCAACGAAAGTGACAATACAAGTCAGAAGCCGATTGGTAATATCACGTCTCCATACTTGACCATTACCGGGGGAACTCAATTGTTCACTAACGACAATAACGAAGTGTATGCAACCATGGCCGAATTTATGAATACCACCACCGGTGAGAAAGGACGGCTTGTCGTCGTGGTGGATTCCTTTACCTTTTCAGATACGATCATGGGTGGAACATTTGCAGAGCCAACCGAGCGACAACGCCAAATTTATGACACTGAGTTCTTCCTCTTTCAAGAAGTTCTTTTGCCATAGATTTTTTCTTTTTACCTCATAACGCCCTTATATTATACGAGGACAACAATTAAATACAGGAACAACGATAAGTTTTTTGGGGAAAGAAATATGGAGAAAAAAACTCTTATAATAACCATATCAGCAGCTGTTCTCTTAGTGATTGCTTCGTTTAGCTCCGTGATCGGATCACAAGATGTGCAATCATCACAAAAAATCGGATCACCCTTGTTTGCGGTTCGAACACAACGCTCGATTCATACAGACCGTATGCAAACGATTCAATCTCATTACCTGGGGAAAGGAGTGAATTCTCATCTGTTCCAACAGAATCAACCATCACTGAATAGCGCATTGGATCGTACGATAAAAATGCTCAATGCGAACCCTGTTTTTTTCGCAAAATTCCTAAAAACACTCAGTTCAAATCCTCGGGTCATCGCACTTCTTCAGGAGAATGGTATGACCATTGCTGAATTTAAAACCTATTTGAATCGCCTGAAAAACGATCCATCGCTCTTCATTGATGAGATCCGCAACGCAGGGCTGACGCTATCGTCACAGCAATTACAAACACCACAGCCGCTTGGTTTGAACACCACAAACCCATTCGCATGTGTCATCACTGTACTTGTCATGCTTCCGGTGGTTGTGATTATCGCCTTTATCGTGGTGTTGTTCACTTTGCGTATCATACAATGTATGAACCTCAATGAGGTCGTGAACCAGATCATGGATCAGATATTGCAGGAGCTCTATCCTGAGTTGGTCTGAGCCTCTAAATATTTTTTTTCTTTCTTTTTATTTCCTCTGCGATATATTTATATAGATTTTCCGTGAATGGGTACTGTTGGTAATATGATTTGTCGACTGAGAACTAAAATTCTATCGTTATTTCTTCTCCTTTGCCTCGCCTTTAGTGGTCTACCACTTCAAGCACAGATGGCTGACCCAGGTAGTGGATCATATCCCCTAATATCTTCTGAGAACATCATCCAGGAAGGGATACAGCGGATACGAACAGAACAAAATCTAAGGGCATCCGAACCTCTTCGAGAGTTAGAAACATGGTTCAACCTACATCCATTAATCGACTATGCAAGTCTTATAGGGTCATCGATCACAGTGAAGTTCATCGATGGTTCCTACGTCGTTCTTATGGACCCTCTTGTTGAGAAACAAGGATTCCTGGGAGATACGCCCGATCCATCTTTTCATAAGAGATATACAGGCAGTTCAAACAAAACCGCAGTCATCTTAAATCCAGCGGAATCGATGTATGGTCATCATCAATGCCAACGCATTATTAAAACCTTGTTGAACCTTGACTATTCGATTGAATATCGTGCAAACCAAGCAGTCGATGTCAGGTATATCAAAAACAATCTTTCGGCTGATATCATTTACATGAACACCCATGCAGGATATTTTGACGTAGATGGCGATCATCAAGCAGATGCGGTCGTGATAGCGACCGGGGAGCTATGGACCAATGAAACAGAACAGAAATACACCTATGAGTATCAGAATCACCTAATCGTCAAAGGCATGGTGGGTGACCAGGGTTTCGTCGCGTTCACCCCTGCGTTCATCGAAGAGTATTATACCCAAGAACAACTCCCTGATTCTCTGGTGTTCATGGCAACCTGTTATGCGCTATATGACACATCGATGGCGCAAGAGTTCCTTGATGCAGGAGCCCGTGTCTACATGGGATGGTCTCAGAACACCGTGTTTTGGACCAATAGTATAACCTCGATTCAGGCATTCCGTCTCTTATCATACGGTTTGACCGTTCAACAGGTCTGCAGACTCATCAGATCTGGTGGTTTCTATAACTGGTTGTTTCACTCAAAACTCATATATTTTGGAGATGGATCCTATCAATTGCCATAAAACAGCTAACGAAGCCAGAACATTGACCGCATGAGCAGCTGCGTCTGTGTTGGGAGCTCTGATGGTTTTTTTCCCTCGATCATATCAATGGCTGCTTGAGCATATGTCTCAACGATCTGCTGAAAATACCATCGCCCATAATCACTGTCAGCGCGAGCTGGGCTGCCGACATATCCTTCGCTTATCCCAATTTCCTTGAAGGTTTTCCCCAAAACCCGGGGTGAATACAAATCCCGATAAATACTCTGAAGATCCTTATACGACGGATCGACCAGATATGGATATTGATAGTTCATCAGGGAAGTTTCTCGGAAACACGCATGGACTTCTTTTTTCGTATCAAATCCGACTTGTGGTTCCCGTTTCTCCACTTCTTTACTGTAGAAGTAAGAGCCCCAGGGTTCGATGATTTTGATAGGATGGGTTTTCATCGATTTATTCATACCATTGTAAATACCCTTGAGATGCCCTAGATCCATATGAAACGTACAAAGAACATAATACTTGAAGCCAAATCTTGCAAGCGAACTACACACATCAAAGACAATATTCTTTAATGTCTTTATCTGGGTCGAAACAGTACCCGGGAAATCAGATGCCATCTTGGAATATCCTAAGGGTATGATGGGGAAAAGAACACAGGTCAGCTCAGGTTTTTTCTTCTTGATAGCACGAATCGCTTCCCTTGCCGCGTCCCGGGCTGTCAGCAAATCAGTACCGATTGGGAGATGTGGACCGTGTTCCTCCAAGGGACTCATTGGAATGAACACGATGGTTTTGTCACGGTCGAGTGCATCGAGCCGCTTCCAAGTCAGCTCCTCGAGTTGAATGATTTTTACCTCGGTCTTCCCATTGTTCTTGGCTGATTTTATGTTATCACCTCGCATCCATCTTCTCTCACAATCACCGTATGTTCTTTCTGGGAGACTATCCCGCCTTTTGCCTCAAGGAGCTGCGGGTAGTGCTTTATGACACCTAAGAGCGATAGTTTTTTCATCGCGACATCATCGTTGGGGAACAACGCATGGCACCATCGCTGTGCAAACGGAAGTGTCCTGAAATGTGTATGTATTTTATCAAAGAGGACTTTTGCCTTATTGTCCCGGATAAATTTTGCTTTTATAGAATCTTTACAGAGATAAATATTGCTACCTTGTCCGGATATCACATGACCTGCGCCGTTTGTCGCGAAAGGCTCAATTGCTACCACATCCCCGTCATGTAATGTGGTTTTACCCCCCAGATTTCCTACATTTGGTATTGAGACCCCTGAATGAAGTTCGTACCTGCCGAGCCCATGACCCATCAGATTTTCAATTGGTTTGTATCCGAACGACGTGATGGTATTTTGTACTGTCTTCCCTGCTTCGGAAAGCGGCAGATGCGTCGTTAACACTTCGATGACCTTTTTTAACGCTTCATCTGATGCCTGAATCATTGCATTATACAAGTGTGTTTCAAGTTCAAGGGTCACTGCGGTGTCAGCGATATACCCATCAATGTGCGCACCGACATCGAGTTTTACCACGTCTCCTTTCTTCAATGTGAGTGGATCATCATGGCAAGGGCTATAGTGAGCCGCAAGGGTGTTGAGTGCGATGTTTACGGGGAATGCAAGACCCGCACCATTTTTTGTCATTTTCTTTTCAACCATGGTGGCGATGTCGTATACACGTGCTCCTGGTTTGAGCAGGCTGACCCCGTAATCGCGGGCATCTGCCGCGATTTTTCCTGCTCGTTTGTATTTCTCGTATGTTGATTCATCCATGTGATATCACATCCAGAAGCTCGTTTCCACTAATAGAACCTTCGCGGACCACCCGTGGTTTTTTCATAGAAAGGTCTACAATCGTCGAGGCATCCTCTTCTTTCCTACCATCATGCAGGCAGACCGGGATGGGCGTTTTTAGCTGCTGAAGAATCTCTTTGATTGTTCCCTTGGTTTTTTTCTCATGGATATTTGCGCTTGTCACGGTCAATGGACCATATTCTGAGAGTATCTTTAATGCTATCGGATTTTGTGGTATTCGTATTGCAATGGTGTCAAAACCGCTGGTTACAGTAGATGGCACTATTGGTTTTTTTTTCAAGATAATCGTTACGCTTCCTGGTAAAAACTTTTCACCTACTTTCCGTGCGGTGTCATTCATCCAAGCAATAGCGTCAATCGCCTGGATTGATGAAACCGCGACAGGTAAGGGGATTGAGTAGGGCCGTCTTTTTATGTCAAAAACTTTTTTCACCGCTGTATCATTGTAGATATCTGCACCAAGCGCGTAGAGGGTGTCTGTTGGATAGATAATGAGTTCTCCTTCTTTCAACGCTTGTACCGCTGCTGAGAAATCGTTTTTTTTCATGCGTCTTACTTTTCTGATTTGATAAAATCGCCAAGGGTGAATCCGGCCTTGGTTCCTTTCTGTAATCCCGTAGGGACTTCTTTTACTTCTTTTACTTCTTCCATAAGCTTGATTCCGAGTTCTTTTTCGAGCTTTGCTGTTGTCTGGTCAGATGGTCGAAGGTCACCGTTTTCTAGTTTGGCGATCGTCACGGTTCGTTCCCCGATCTTAAATCCAAGTTCTTCCCGAGTCAGTCCTTTCTTTTTTCGTGCATGTTCGATGAGATGGTTCCAGTTTGTCACCAGTTCTTTTTCCATACGTTTGTCTTTGTAGATATCCCGTTCGATATTCTTCGTCTTTTTCACCGGTAATCGTTGCGGTTGAGGTGGGCTGCTGGTTCGTACTGGTTCTGATTGTACAAATCCTTCTGCGTATTTGATGCAATCCGGGCAGACGAACATTTTTGCCCCATCAATAATCGCTTCTCTACCTCCTTTACACTCTCTCCCACAAAGTTCACACGGCATTTCAACGTCCCTCCAAGCGGTATTTCGTTATAACAATCCTGCTTTCTGCAGGACCATCAGATCTTCAGTGCTGAGTTTCTCTCCGCGTTTGAAACGCTCGAAGATATCATCCGCCTCTTTCTGGGCAGCTGATACGTCAGCCAATTTTTTCTTTTTCTCTTTCTTCTTTTCGGTGCTTGAGATGTTTTTCTCCAGTTCGTGGATATTATTGACATGGTCGATAAATTCTTTATGCAGCTTATCTGCCTCGATTTTTG
>DATMXJ010000198.1:0-5187 GCA_035561675.1 Thermoplasmatota archaeon | reverse complement strand
GTTCTTTCTTTCATCGAAAAAGTAATTCCGAAGAAACAACCATTCTCCATTGATATCATCGAGCCCTCGCTTAAAATAGAGACATTGGAACAGCTTGCCAGTAGAAAATTACTCCCCCGGACAATCTACAACTCCATACATATCGGGATAACAAAGGAAGAGAACGAAGCATTAAAAACATACACCCCTGAAGCAGCAATCGTTGTCGCGTTTAACCCAAAAGATAAATCTCCCGATGGAAAAATCGAGGTGTTGGAGAACGGGGCGCATCTTCTTGAAGCCGGCCTTCTTGAAACTGCTCGTCAGATAGGAATTGAGAAAGTCCTAATCGATACCGCTGCTCTTGCCCCCGGTGAGAACAGCGGCGCTGCTATCGCTGCCCTGCCAGTGATAAAGGAAGAATACGGTCTCCCAACCGGTTGTGCGATTCATAACGTCGTTGAGAAATCACGATGGTTAAATGATTTTCCCTTCGCAAAAAAAACCGTTGACATCGCTTCCAATAACGCCATCCCTCTCTTTGGGGGAGACTATGCGCTATTCGGTCCAATAGAGAATGCAGAACTGGTCGTTCCCCTTATCGCATGGCAAGATATCCTTGTCTCTGAATACACCGAGAACTATTTTGGTATCAACCCTGTCGCATCGCATCCTCGGAGGAAGCTGCTCAAATGAAGCAGAAAATAAAAACCAGCGTCATCGGATCCTATCCGATCCCCATTAATACTCAGGATATGATGAAAGATTATTTTGCTGAGCAGCAGACATCCTGGACGCAGTACATCGAACAAGCAGTCCATGACATGACAGCAGCAGGCATCAACTTCGTGTCAGATGGACAGACCAGGGATCCTTTCATCCAGCTATTCACAAGAAAACTGAAAGGATGCAGGATCAGAGAAAGAACCGAGATCATCGGGCCGGTCAAATACCAAAACCCTATCACTGTTCCCGATCAAATCTACGCGAAACGACTCCTCCCCAGACATGTTGGACTCATTGGAGTACTCACTGGCCCGTATACTCTTACAAAATCCTCTGTCGATTCGTTCTACCATGATGAAAAAGAATTAGCCTTTGATTTTGCAAAGGCACTTCGAAAAGAAGCGGAGCTTCTCTTAAAACACGTTGATTTCATCAGCATCGATGAACCGGTCTTTTGCAATGAGCTACCCGAGTACGCTTATGAGCTCATTCACACGATAACAGATGGATTGTCTCGTCCAACGCGTTTGCATGTTTGCGGCGACGTGTCTCGTATCATTCCTCAGCTCGTCGATATGCCTGTTGACATTCTCTCCCATGAATTTAAAGCATCTCCTCACCTTTTCGACGAGTTTCGAGAAAACCCCTGTACGAAAAACATGTGCATTGGTGCGGTCCGATCTGACGATATTCTTGTTGAATCCGTAGAAGAAATAGTCAATCATGTCAAGAAAGCAATCACCATCTTTGATGGAAACGTTGTTCAGATAGCACCTGATTGTGGACAACGGTTGCTCCCACGAGACATCGCGTACCAAAAATTAAAAAACCTTGCTGCCGCAGGAGTGGTTCTGAATGCCGGATAGGGAAGTCCCTTTAATTAATGCGAAAAAAACGATAGAAAAAGACGTCATCCTTGATCCCCAGGGTTTTTTTGTCATCGAAGTCGATACCAAAGCAATCCATGTCGAGTACTATTCAAATGTTTACAAGAATAAACGGATTGTCTCCGGTATCCTTCAAAAGGTTTTCATAGGAATCAAGGCAGATGCGTTGTCAGATACGATCGCCTTTCATATTCCAAACCTGCGTCCCGAGCATTACCTGTACCTCGGACGTGAGCTGCAAAAGGCACAAGTCGCCTATGAACAAAAAAAGAAGTATATCCAAGGCGGATGCTAACCTCTGATGAATCGTTCCTCAGAGCGAATGATGTTCTTTTTCCGCTGGATTAACAAAGCTTTTTTCTTGAGAGCTGCCATGTCTCGTTTATCTATTTTCGGCTTCGTATGAAAATATTGTCTATCGCGAGGCGGTTGGTAATGCGGCCGCATGATACAACATCCTCCTTGACATCTCATAATGAAGAAGGTTTATATTAGGGTAACGAGGAACAAGGGAGGTTTATTTGCGTCTCTCAACAGAACCGTTCTGCATGACATGGAACTCTGTCTTGCCGTTGCACCATTTTTTTGTGACATTTTTCAGAGTGAGCGAATCCCCGATATGACAGGTCTGGATGTCCTTGACATTGTGATCCCAGAGGATAAGCTCTTTTTTTATATTGTGTTCCTTCATCGTAATCGTTGTGACAAAACCGAACTCGCCATCGTCCTTGAAGAACGCCTTGGTTGGTTCTTTGAGTAATAACACACCAGAGATTTCATCACAAAGATACTGTCGTTGTTGCGACTGTGAAGAAGCATCTGTTGGTTCAACTTCAAGAAGTCCCCATCGTCCAAGATGAATTTCCATTCCACCTGTGTACCCGGTCTTGGTGTACCCGTTGATAATCTTAATCAAGGTCCCTTGCTTGATCTCCTTGTTTTTTATTGAGTCGATGTCCCCATTCCAAAGGACAAGCTGACAGGTTCCTGTCTCATCCGTTATCTCCAGGTTAATAACCTTTCCAGGGGAACCATTTTTCCTTTTAAATGTCTTTGAATCCGAGATACTCAGCACTCTTCCGACAACGGTATAATCGCCGTTAGGTGCGAGTTCAGCGATAGTTGTAATGCTTTGAGTGTTCCTGCCGAGCTGATCAACAAGTAAGTACGCGATGGTGTCTTTATCAAGAAGTTCGTCATAGAGCGTATACTGTCTGTTAATTTCTTTTTCAAATTCCTTTTTTGGTTTGATGTCAGCGATAATTTCAAGAAGCTCTGTTTTTGTCTTATGCATCCGTAACACGGTATGCCGTGTTCTTACTTATAGTCTGCTATGCATCCATTAAAAAAAATAAAAAGGAAGGCGTGGTAGTTGGGATTGCAAGGCGGTAAAGATAAGATATAAGTAATCCTGCGATGTTAAGTTGAATGGATTGATTTCTGACTGTTTTTCCATGGAAGTGTGGTTTTATTGTAATATGGTGCCATCTTTTTCTTATAATTCTTACGATACCCTTGTTTGTATTCCCCATTCCCTCCATATTCCTTATAGTGGTATTGTTTCATTTCTTCACCTCTCTTCCAGCTCTTCTCAGAGTGGAACGTATGGTGCTTTCTGTCGCTAACGATATTTATATTTGCTCTGTCAAAATGTCAAAACGCATAAAATAACCTGGGTCACAACAGAGGAAACAATATATATAATATCCTTGATATAATGGTTTTATAGGGATGATGTTATGAAGAATAAGAAATTCGTTGTTGGAGGGATTTTATGTCTTCTTCTCGTTACATTATTGATCACTGGCTGTGTGACGCAAAAACACGTTATGGTCCCAATGCGCGATAATGTACAGCTCGCTACGGATGTGTACGTAAAACTTCAAAACCAGCAGCATGGTGCGATTCTTATCAGGACGCCTTACAATAAAGACGCACTGGTTCTTCTTGGGATGAACTGGGCGCAGAACGACTGGCCTACCGTGGTCCAGGATATGCGAGGCAGGTTTGCTTCGGAAGGAGTCGATACCGTATTTAGAAGCGATCATACCGATGGACCTGATACCCTTGCGTGGATAGCAAATCAAACATGGTCAAATGGGAAGGTTGCGACCTTTGGTGGATCAGCATTAGGAATCACCCAGTACCTGACCGCAGGAGCAAATCCCTCACAGCTCGCCTGTCAGTACATCCAAGTCGCCACACCCGATATGTACAAACATGCGATGTACCCTGGTGGAGAATTCAGAAAGAACCTTGTCGAGGAGTGGTTAAAAGCCCAGGGAAACACCGACATCCTCCCTGAACTCTGGGCTCATGAGAACTATACGATGGAGTATTGGACGAACGTCTCATTAGAGGATAAATGGGATCAAGTCAATGTGCCAGCTATCCACATCGGTGGATGGTACGATATTTTTACGCAGGGAACCATCGACGGGTTCCTCGGATATCAACATCAAGGCGGGCTAGGGGCGCAAGGAAAATCCAAGCTCATCATCGGACCATGGACCCATGGGGGCGCAGGAACCACCACACAAGGTGAACTGACCTATCCAACGAATTCCCTTGATAATTTTTCCCAAGCATTGTTCTGGCAGATGGTCAATGAGTACACCATGGATGGTCCAACTGATTATGACACCTGGCCGGCGGTCACCTATTATGTGATGGGCGATGTCACTGACTCAAATGCTTCTGGGAATGAATGGCGGTATGCTAATGACTGGCCACTCCCATCTATAGAGCGAACGTGGTACCTCCAGCCCGACGGCAGCTTACAAACTATCATTCCTACAGATGTGCAACAGTTCAGTTATCTCTATGATCCAACCGACCCAGTCCCTACCATTGGTGGAGGAAATCTCAACATCCCTGCGGGCCCATTTGATCAGAGACCCGTGGAAAACCGATCTGACGTACTGATCTTTACCAGCCCTGTACTTGCACAACCCTATGAGGCGACCGGGGCGATAAAAGCGCGGTTATTTGTCTCCTCTGATTGTCCTGATTCGGATTTTACGGTCAAACTCACCGATGTGTACCCTGATGGACACTCGATGTTGATAACGGATGGGATACTTCGAATGCGCAATCGAAACGGTTTTGACCATTGGGAACTGATGGAACCAGGCAGCGTCTACCAGGTGGATGTCGACCTCTGGAGCACATCATACGTCTGGAACACCGGTCATCAGATCAGAATCGCAATCTCCTCCTCTAATTACCCTCGATGTCTCAACAATCCAAATACAGCGGATGGGATCTATAAGAACACCACGAACGCAGTTGCACAGAACACAGTCTATGTCGATAGCATTCGCTCCTCCTGTCTTCTTCTCCCTGAGATCCCTCTCAATGCGACTGGGCATCAACAGAGCTGGGTTCCTTCTGTTCAGAATACACTCTACGGGGTAGGTCATCCTCTACTGCAACCTCCTGAGAGATTACAGAACATCCTTCGACGCTCCCCCTTCTTTAAACAACTCTTTGAATACCGCCCGTTCATGATTAAATAATTTCGAAAAACACCACCCTCGTTATACCAGAGGAGTTCATGAAGAAAGTATTCATTCATAAGATATATATATTATAT
>DATMXJ010000197.1:0-16181 GCA_035561675.1 Thermoplasmatota archaeon | reverse complement strand
CTACAGCAACAACAAATACGAAAACATCCTGCTCCAAACCATCGTCTTCCTCGGCTTCAACTTCGGCATGCGACCACCAAGCGAGATCTGCAACCTTGACCTCGACGACATCATGATCAACAAAGACGGCACCGGATACATACGGATACACGAGGATAAAAAACGAGGGAAACAACGAATCATCATCCCCTTCAACAAAAACATCCTCTCATCCACGGTCTTCAAGACACCCAAGAACTACATCGACAACTGGAGAAAAAAAGTCGCAACCAAAGACTCCGGGAACGCCTTGTTCCTCCAACCAAATGGAACACGCATCACGGGAAAATACCTCAGAGACCACATCACGAAAACAGGAAAGAGGATCGCGGGACCATATTTCCATCTGTACACCATGCGACACACCTGCGCCACCTATCTCTACGAATACACCAAAGAAATCGAAATCGTCCGAAGACGACTCGGACACCGGAAAGCATCCACGACCATCATCTACGTCCACATCGCAGACAGCATCAAGAGGCAGGTCGGGAAAAAACGAAACCTGTTCAACCTTGCCCTCAGATCACGCCACCAGGGTGTGAGAGGACAGCAAAAGTATATTGACATGGATAGTTTAGATTGTTGGGCAAAAAAGCATCAATCTAACAACTTCTCTCCGAGAAACAAAGATGGGCCCGGAGAGATTTGAACTCTCGACCTACCGGTTATCAGCCGGTTGCTCCAACCGATCTAAGCTACGGGCCCCGGTGTTGAAAAGGGGTAATACGCTCGTTCTATAAAAACGTAATACTCACAATCTCGTTCATTATACTTATATATACACTTTAGTATCTCTAATCTAACGAGGTGAATGGATGCTCGATCGCCCATGCTTTCGCTCTTTCTACAATCTAAATTATATGATGTAAACGAGAAAAAATACCATGAAAAAACACAAGTATCCAGAAGCAAATCGAAAAGCACGATTCAAAAGGAGAAACCTTGGGTATCTCCCCTTGTTTGATAACCCGTTCCCGAGATATGATGTCAGGAGCGTGGATATGCACCATGTCAATAGAATGATCTGCATTCCGCTCCCGCATCGGACCCATATGATCGTGAAAGGGCGGAATTGCGAGAAACATAAACAACGCTGTCAAGAATGGATTCAGAAACTGTTTTTACTCGACCTTGAAACCCTCTTGCACCCTTAATCCAACAAACGTTTTTCCCCAGATAATTTCTGCAGCTCAGCGATATTCTGTGATGCTTCCAGGCAACCAAGGTACTTTCCCTGCGCATCCCGCAAAGCATAATATTCGATCATGACTTTTTGTTTCTCCTGATTTGGTCCGAGGGGAAGATCAATGTAGAATCTGGCCTTATCGCGTTTTCCTGCTTTCATCTCTTGGAGGATTTGTTCGACTTTTCCAAGACTTTTCTTCGGATGGCAGTTCCGTACATCTCGTCCGACGACCGCCTCAGGTCGTTTGAAAATTCGTGTGGAGTGTTTATTCCAAGCAAGAACCTTTTCGTTTCTATCAATGACTGAAAATTCGAATGGAATCGTCTCTAAAACAGCCTGTATGATGTCTTCTGATAATTTTCCAATCATAGGATTCGCTCCAATGTAAAAACGGTGAAGAGCTAGTGTTTTATATTTTTTTCTAAATGAGACTGTACCATCGACATCTTAATACGTAGCAAGATAATTTCAGGTTTCAATGGATACGGATAAAATCATCAAGGAACTTTCTCAAAACGAAAAAAAGGTCTTACTCGCACTGAAGAAACTCCATGGGCGAGGCTCGCCAGAGGACATCTTCAAAACAGGGGGGTTTACCCAAGATGTTGAGATAAGCAATGCCGCCTCTTGGTTACAGTCGAAAAAACTCGTAACAGTAGATAACCATATAAAAACCGTCTATTCACTTGGCAAGGAAGGGAAACGTTTTGTCGAAAAAGGTCTTCCTGAGAAACGAGCACTCAAGTTGCTTGCAGAAAAGCTAGGAACCGTAGGATTAAAAGACCTTTCAGCAGTCCTTGAATCTGATGAAATCCCTGTGGCGATCGGATGGTTGAAAACCAACGGCTGGGCGACTCTCCGGAAAGAAAAAGAAACGACTCTTGAAATCACACCAAAAGGAAAAAATGCTCTCTCAGAGGTAACTGAGGAGGAAAAACTGTTACGTCTCTTGTATGAACATCCGGAACAAGAAATCGAAAAAAACACGATTAAACCGCTTGCATCACGAAAGAACGTGATTAAAGAAAAAGACCTCATCAGCAGCTCAGTAACTCTCACCGACTCTGGAAAAAAGATTGTGGATGCAGGGTTTGAGATAAGAGAGGAGATCTCTCAGGTCACCAGCGCTATCATCAAAAACGATGAATGGAAACAAAAGACAATCAGACCATACGACATTCATGCATTTGCTCCAGCGCTGTATGGTGGGAAGGCTCATCCACTCGTCAAGTTGATTTCAGAAATCAGACAGATTTTTGTTGAAATGGGTTTTCAGGAGATACAAGGGGATTACGTCGAATCGTGCTTCTGGAACATGGATGTTCTGTTTATCCCGCAGGATCACCCAGCACGTGAGATGCAGGATACCTTCTACTGTAAGGTACCCTCAAGAATCCCGATTAATGACCCACAATTGGTAAAGGAGGTTGCCCGTGTTCACGAAAACGGGGGCACGACCGGATCCACCGGCTGGGGGTACACATTCTCGAAAACAGAGGGAGAACGAGCGCTGTTACGGACCCATACCACGGTCAACACCATTCGATACCTTTACAACCATCCTACACCACCTTGTAAGGTCTTCTCCCTCGAACGGGTGTTTCGAAACGAAGACATCGATACGACCCATCTCCCAGAATTCTACCAAATAGAGGGGATTATCTATGAAGAGAATGCGAATTTTCGACAGCTCATCGGTATCCTGAAGGAATTTTATCGGAGAATGGGGTTTGAAAAAATCAGGTTCAGACCAGGATATTTCCCGTACACGGAGCCAAGCATGGAAGTCGAGGTGTTTTGGAATGGGAAATGGATGGAGCTAGGAGGAAGCGGCATCTTCAGACCAGAGGTGACAGAGCCAGTTGGTGTAAAAACACCGGTTCTCGCGTGGGGACTGGGGCTGGAGCGACTTGCCATGCTTCGTTATGGTCTGACCGACATCCGGAGCTTATACATCAGTGACCTTGATTGGTTACGAAAAACGCCATTACTCTGATGTCCTTTTCATAACTTTTTTGTGTATTTTAATAGAGAAAGAGACATCCATAATGTTATTAAATATATTCCTTATTATAATTAAACAAAGATGGTAAGTGTTGTAAACAAAGATTTATATAATAATAAGGTAGATAGTTACTATCGAGGTTGAGAAGATATGCAAGCGCACAAAGCGCTCAAAGGACTATTACTAATATTCATTCTAATACTAGGGTCACTACTTCCTGTCTTTCTAATCCCTGTCGCTCGCGCAGAAAATAACCAAGGATATACAACCCTTTATTTCACGAATGCACTTAATTTTGAAACCGAAGGAGATGCTACCACTCTCACTCAAACTCCCCCAACATCACAAGAAAACTCCGAATATCCACCTAGCATTCTAACAAAAAATGGAATTCTTGGTAAAAATAATACGCTCATATCAGAAGAATGGTTCCTTTGGTTCTCCTCCGCCTTGATCGGCCAACTCCTTGACAACCTCAGCCTTGAAGGATTGGAATTACTTTTTCCTGGCCTAAACCGAATCTCTGAAGTATATATCTACAACGGTAACGACACGCTGAACATACGTGGCGATATCCTTTATCATCTATATTTCTCTGATACAAGAAAAATAAAAAAACTTACGGACAGTGTAGACGTATCACTCTACACAATCAGCAGCGACTCACCTTTCGGACTCCCTTCGCTGATAAAAAACACAACTGTAAAACTCACACCACCAAAATACCTGGGAGGCATCTACAATCAACAAATAACACTACCAAATGTTAATTGTACGCTCAATACGGGGGATACTCTCCTCGTTAGTATAGAAATAATCCCAACAAATAAATCTACGCTTGCATTAGATATTTTAAATTCACCTATTATCAAGAAGACCGTCCAGTGGATGGTGAACCGCTGGGAAAACAACATTACTCGCGGTCCGTTACGAAGGCAAATTGGAGCATTGATAAAAAATGTTACTACCCTCTTGGAAGACACAGGGAACGAATCAGATATTAATTTTACTTCAGAAGATATCGCTTCATTCCTTAACACGATGAAATCATCAAAGCTCATCTACGATTCGCAGTCTCATCCTTCATCTGTCACCATCCCTGCAAAAATATCAGAAGAAGATATTCGAATTTACTACCTCCAATCCGGTCAAATACTAAGCGAAACACAACAAGAAGGAACAAATACGTCAAAAACCGAAAAGGTTGATCTCACAACAACACCGAAAATTTGGACCGCTAATCAAGGACTTGAAAGAAATAAAATACTCAAGGTACAAGATGTCACTGCCGAGCTTTACTTTTATAGATTACTTTTTATCATCCACCCAAAGGTCAGTGTCACCGTTACCTTATATGATAATAATACGACCATCGCGTCCACTGAAAGACAACTGACAAAAAAGGAGGTACAAGGTTTCCTACGTAAGAAAATAACTCCCGTCGTATTTAATTTTACTGGAGTCGACAGAGAAATCACCTATGACCATAAGTTAGGAATTGGCATTTCCCTAAGCAACGGAACAAAAACGGTCCTGACAAAGTTGAAACTCCAGCTTAACTCAATTGAGTACCGTTCATCACTTCGAGTGAAATTCGAAGAAACAAAAAATATTCAGATACATAACCTAACCACCACACCCTCAGATGGAAAAATCATACCGGGTGGATCTGTTCAATACCTCTTCAATGTGACAAGCATAAATCCTGATACATTACAGATCAGCACCATCGAAAGAGCAAAAACCGGAGCTTGGTCCTTATCAGCCACCCCATCAGTAGCAGTCTCTGCTGGAAGCTGGGTAACCATACCCGTGTTTGTAAATTCATCAAATGTCCTGAAAGAAGCATACGGCAGCACCATCGATCTCATCGTCGTAATCACCGGGAACACTGGTGTTGCTCGGCAAACAATCGCCGCTGAAATATCTGAAGATGCCATAAAATATAAGGTAGAAATACTCGGATACTCAAGTGGCATCAATATCAGCAAAGGAGAAAACCGTTTCTTCTATTTCATCGTGAAAAATAATAACACCGGCGCCATTGATGATGTCGATAGCTATACGATTACCGCTTCTTCGCAGAACCACTGGCCGCTAATCCCACAAGAGACCATAAGAAACCTCGGGATAGGAGACACCACGAATGCCGAAGACGCCAAAGTCTTCATCAGGGTCCCGGAGAACACAACCGAAACCTCAGATGTCATCACCATCACGGTCACCTCAGACAGCAATAGCGAAGCCTATGCCACCATCACCATCACCGTCAAAGTGAACGGAGGGGATTTCATTGAACAGATCTTAAACTTCTTCGATTCCGCAGCACAATCATTAGGACTCAACGACATTTTCGGTACTGATGGTAAATTCGTCCTCTTAATACTCCTAGTGGTAATCATTTTATTCTTCCTAATCATTCTTGCTATCGTGTTAACATCAAAACCAGTCCGCATCATCTGCACCGACCGGATCAAAGAAATAGAATCAACGCAGAAAGCGATCTTCGAAGTCACACTGAAAAACCCATACAAAAAGACGCAATCCTATGAAATCGATGCACGACAGCCAACCCCATCCTCGAAATGGGAAATCACCCTAGACCCAACCACAACTACAATCGAGGGACGAGCCTCAAAAACAATCCAGATCATCGTCACGCCAACAGATACTGCAGAGCCAAAGGAATGGACACAAGTGACAATCTCCGTGAAAAAAACAGGGAAAAAGAAAAAAGAATCCATCGATCTTGTCACCATGATGAAAGAGGGCAAAACACTCCTTCACCTTCAAAACGTGTCCCACTGGCCAACCACCTTCAACCCTGGAGAGAAGGTAATCACATCCTTTAATTTAACGAATAACGGGACGATAGCAGCACGAAACGTGAAAGTCTTTTTCTACCTGAATGGGAAACAAAAAAATAAGGTTGAAGTCACGCTCGCTGCCGGAAATATCGCAGATATCCAGATCCCCTGGATAGCGGAAAAAGGTAAAAACCAGGTTCACATACGAGTGAAAGAGTAGTAAACCTTATAATGGGAGAATAATTCGGTATTGGAAAAAGGGTGTCTCTTGTGATTGAGAAAGAATCTACAAAGAAGGAAGACCTTGAACAGCTGAAGAACGCAGAGAAGAAATATCAAAGTCTCATTGAGAAACGCAACGAGCTCAATCAGGTCGCAAAGCAATTCCGTGAAGAACGAGACATGCTCAACGAAAAACGCAAAGAACTCAAAAACGACATGGATAAAATCAAAAAAGAACGAGAAAAACTCGTTGCAAAGATGAAAGAGCACAAAGAAAAAAGAAATCAATACCAACAGACGGCAAAGGAACTCATCGATGCGAAACGAAAGAAAAAAGGAGATGTTATTAGGAACCTCCCACTCCGAGTCGAAGAAATCAAAGCAGATATTCAAATGATGGAATACGAACAAGAAACCACCATCTTAGACACCAGAAAAGAAAACAAACTCATTGACCGGATAAAACTAAAACGAAAAGAATATAATGAAGCAAAAAAACAAATGGAGAAACAGCAACTCATAGAAGTCGACCTCACCGATACCGATAAAAGCATCACAGAATTATTCAAAAAAGCTGACACTGAACATGAAAAAGTCCAGAAATACTACAATGAAAGCCAGCAGAAACATGAGGAATATAAAAAATTAGTCAATGAAATCGCAACTCTTATTGGGGAAGCAAATAAAAAACATAAGAAATACATAGAGGTCCGAGAGGAAGCGCAGAGCAACCATGAAAAAGCCTTAGAGATGCGATCAAAGATTGTCACTGTAAAAAAAGAACGAATGCAACGATTTCAGGAAAACAGGGAGATACTCCGCAGCCAGAACCTCAAAGCCCGAAAAGAATTAATGGATAATGACAAACTGGAGAAAGTCGCAGAACAGTCAGTCGAAGCCCTGAAAGGCGGAAAGAAGATCACGTTATCAGGATAATAGATACACTACGTCAATTGTCGAATATTAATCGGCACTTTTAAGTAGTCTTTTTAGTTTTTGCTTTTGCTGGATTCACCATGGAAGAACTAGGAATTGTCAGTTACGGGGCACACATTCCGCGCTTCCGTATCAAAGCAGAAGTCATAGCGAAAGTTTGGGGGAAAGACGGACAAGCAATCAGTAGAGGACTAGGGATTTTTGAAAAATCAGTTCCTTCCGTCGACCAAGATACGGCAACCATCAGTGTTGAAGCAATACGGTATGCATTAAAACGTTGTACGATCAACCCCTCAGAGATCGGGGCTGTGTATGTCGGAAGTGAATCACATCCGTACGCGGTCAAACCAACAGGGACCATTGTAGGGGAAGCAATTGGTGCCACACCAGACCTCATGGTCGCTGATTACGAATTTGCTTGTAAAGCGGGAACAGCTGCCATCCAAACATGCTATGGATTCGTCAAAGCAGGGATGATTAAATACGGAGTCGCAATCGGAGCGGATACCTCACAAGCAGCGCCAGGAGATGCCCTTGAATATTCTGCATCAGCGGGAGGCGCGGCATTCATCATAGGAAAAACCAATGTTATAACCACGATCAACCATACCCTATCATACACCACTGACACCCCTGATTTCTGGCGAAGGGCAGAAATGAAATACCCGTCCCATGGAGGACGATTCACAGGAGAACCAGCATATTTTAAACATATCATGAACTGTGCAAACAACCTGATGACCACCGCATGCACAAAACCACAAGACTACACGTATGCTATCTTCCATCAACCAAATGGAAAATTCCCTGTAAACGTCGCAAAGAAACTCGGCTTCACAATGGATCAAATCAAACAAGGACTCATGGTCCCTTACATCGGGAACACCTATTCTGGTGCATCGATGATCGGCCTTGCATCGGTCCTTGATGTCGCAAAACCAGGGGACCGGATATTTATGACCAGTTACGGTTCAGGGGCAGGAAGCGATGGGTTCGATATGACAGTAACCGATAATATTAAACGACTCGCACGACAGAAAGCACCCTCGGTCGCAGAACTGGTCGCCGATAAAGAATATGTGGATTACGGAGTCTATTCAAAAATGACGAATTTATTATTCTTGGAGTGAAGACATATGAGAGATGTAGCGGTCATAGGAGTAGGATTAACGAAATTTGGTGAACTTTGGGACAAATCATTTCGTCAGCTCATCGCTGAAGCCGGCTCAAAAGCGATCCTTGATGCGAAAATAGAAGGAAAAGATATTGATGCGCTCTATGTCGGATCAATGAGTTCCGGTCGCTTCGTTGACCAGGAACACATCGGGGCTCTTGTCGCTGAAGTCTCAGGGTTTTCTCAGCTCCATATCCCAGCGACCCGTGTCGAAGGAGCATGTGCGTCTGGAAGCCTAGCCATACGTGAAGGGTACCTCTCTATTGCATCTGGTATTAACGATGTGGTCGTCGTGGGGGGTATAGAAAAAATGAACGACGTTGGTGGTTCAGAAGCGACAGACATCCTTGCGGCAGCATCAGATCAGGAATGGGAAGCGTTTTTCGGAGCAACCTTTCCAGGGATCTATGCGATGATAGCCACCCGGCACATGCACGAATATGGTACGACAAAAGAGCAGCTTGCACAGGTCGCAGTGAAAAACCATGCGAATGGTGTCAACAACCCATATGCACAATATCAATCCCCGATTTCCCTAGAATCGGTGATGAAAGCAACCATGGTTGCGTACCCCTTAGGTCTTATGGACTGCTCACCGGTGAGTGATGGCGCTGCCTCAGTTGTGCTTTGCGCTGCGGAAAAAGCAAAAAAATACACAGACAAACCCGTCAAAATCATCGGATCAGGACAAGCCTCTGACACCCTTGCGCTCCATGGACGACGCGATATCTGCACGCTAGATGCAACGGTTTATGCCGCCAAAATGGCGTATAAGCAGGCGAACATCACTCCAAAAAATATCGATTTCGCTGAAGTCCATGACTGTTTTACGATCGCTGAGATCTGTGCGATTGAAGACCTTGGTTTTATCGAAAAAGGAAAAGGTGGAACCGCTATAGAGAATAAA
Organism: Thermoplasmatota archaeon; assembly: GCA_035561675.1. Taxonomy (GTDB): domain Archaea; phylum Thermoplasmatota; class E2; order DHVEG-1; family DHVEG-1; genus SM1-50. The sequence goes on along the minus strand of DATMXJ010000197.1, from coordinate 6,902 downwards.
ATCACGACCATGGACGGTCCATTACCAATAAATACCAGCGGCGGCCTCAAAGCAAAAGGCCACCCGGTAGGCGCAACAGGGGTTGCACAAATCGTAGAGCTCACCATGCAGCTTCGAAACGAAGCAGGGAAACGACAAGTAAAAGACGCGAAAATAGGACTTGCTCATAACGTCGGTGGCTCTGGCGCCACGTGCGTCGTACATATCATGGAGGCGATGCGATAATGAAAGAAGGCGTTGCACGATTCTGGAGAGAAATCCCCCAGCGGTATAACTTCATAGGAAACACTTGTGAAATCTGCGACCGTGTGTACTTCCCGCCCCGGGAATCCTGTCCGTATTGCCGACGGAAAAGCATCGGGAAAATGAAAGAGGTGAAACTCTCTGGAAAAGGAGAAGTCATCACCTACAGTATCATCCATGTTGGTCCGAGTGGTTTCGAAGAACAAACACCGTATCCGATCGCTATCATTAAACTGGAGGAAGGACCACAAGTGACAGCCCAGATTGTTGACAGCCCTCTCGATGAAATAAAAATCGGGATGAAAGTCGAAAGCACGTTTCGCAAGATCCAACAAGATGGATATACCGGTGCTATCTATTACGGGTACAAATTTAAGAAACTACGTGAGTAACAACAGTATTTTTCCTCTTTTTCCTCTTTCTTGTTTATAGGTATTTTTGACTAAAAAAAAATTTTTCAAAAGACGATAAATTAAAAAAAAAAGAAAAAAGGGAGATGCGTGTTTACGCATCTATGGGTACTGGTGTCTGCCATTCTGGGCTGTAAACGATGAGATTCGGGTCACCGTAGATAACCTGGATGGAGGAAACCGGGTACAGACTCGAACGACCATACATAGAGGTTGGGTCACCCGTTGTGAAGTCTCGATAGTGGAGCCAGACCTGTTGTGACCATGCAACACCTATCGATACTCCATTGATGAGGGTAGCTTCGAAGACTGCATCATCTCCTATGTCCGCCTCTGGGCATAATCCGGTGTTCGCATTCCCGTACCAAAAGAGCGCACCATGCTCTAAAAAGACCAAGGGGGCGTCTCCATCTCCTGTTGTGCATGACATGTAGAATACCGCGTTACTATGGAGGTTCTGGAACGATTGATCAACCCATTTATAATGAATAAGGTCGTAGAGCATTGGGGGCTCAGGGTTGAACCAGACATTCCCGGAAATCACCTCTCGAGGCATCTTCCAGTTATCATACATGTATCCACGCCAGGAATCCCACCAAATCTGATCAGGATAGTTCGATAGGTCTGATTGTTCATACATTTCTGACATGCCACTTCCACCAGTTCCATGGCCGGAGTAATAATACACGCTTGCACCATCGTTCATACGTTCGATGAATGGTAACCAGAACGTATGTCCATCAAAGGTTCGAAGGTGAGAACTGAAAGTGTTCTTCACTGTACTCGAGGAGTACGCTTTATGGCTTTTCCCGTCATTTAACGTAAAAGCGTTATTTTCAGGGTAGTTCATCAGCGAGGATGTTGTGATATCTTTACCGGGGTTCGCAAAGATCAATGCCGGGTACAGAATATCTCGAACGACAATATCATTCGAATAGGCAGGGGTAATTCCCGGGATGTCACCCGCGTAGGAGTTGTTTCCCATTAGCACAGAATGTAACTCCATATTGATATCAGAGCGTGGAGCAACAATGGCGTATCCCTCCTGGCCTTCTCGATCAAGTCCGAGGCTGTCGATATAGTTATGGAAATCGTTGAACATTTCTTCGTTCCAGTATCGTTTTGCGTCAAGACCTAGCGGTGGAAGTACACTTGCATTACCTTTCAGTAAATATTGTATAAAGGCTATCATCAGTTTGAATTTATTTTGTTCAACTTCCGCTGGAGCTTGTGGTAAATGCATATTTGCACGAGATCCATGGTAGTAATCTCCTCCCCAGCGTTGCGCACTCTGGATCCGTTCTGCTACTGCCGCAGGGTCTCCATCAGGGGCATCTTCAACCCGGATGACAGGAGAACCATGATAGGCTGCAAGCATAGCTGCAGGGGCAAAGTGCCCATCGCCAGTCTTTAAAGACGTTGCTGTGACGTAGTTCTCAGAGGCAGGATAGCTTTTAATCTCATCCACGATTTGCTGCATGGTGATTAAATCCTTCTCAACAGTTGGAGTCAGTTTACTGCGTACGTCTTTACCGATTTCACCACGTTCAACAAAAATAACTTTTGTCACACCAAGAGCGGTAAATGCACTTGCAGTTGCCGCAGGAACGCTATCTTTGTTGACATAAAGCAATGGATAGTGGTTCAACGACGCGATAACTGCGGCGTTCGCAGCTGAGATTGTTGCATCAGCTCGATCAGGGTTTACAGTTCTCACTGTTGTGGTAAGGGTATATTTCACGTTTGATCCTTCTGCATTCCGAGGAACAACAATGACAGTCCATGTTCCCGTCTCAGGATGAAGGACTTCTGCGGAAAATTCCGTATGGGGTGCAGGATTCCAGCTTCTCCATGGGTTCACGGCTGGGTTTTCAAGTCCATTCCAAATATGGATTGGGTTTACCGGTCCGTTCCACGCAGGCATAATTGGTGATCGCAGGTTGCCCAGTGGGTCAACGAGAAATACAAGCAGATCAGATGGTTGATCGGTGGTGAGTGCCGCATTGATTACAGCATCATTTGAATTCACTTTGAACCGGTATCGGTCGCCAGCATATTTTGTTATGCGAATAAAATCAAATTTATCGGTTGCAAGTTGTGAGAGTGCTGACCAGAATCCGACTCGTGTTACGGGATAGTAGATATCACCTGCATTCCCAGTCCCATCATAAGGTACTGGCCAGTCATCAGAGGCAACATCCATAAATTTTGGGAACACTTGGGTAAGCAAGGAACCATAGGCTGCTCCACTGGTGATGCTAATTGCTGAAGTATTCACACCAATTGCGCACCATTTCGGCCCGAGGAACATCATGTATCCAAAACTGCTAGAAAGTTTTGGATCATCATTTTGAACGTCCAGGACATTAACAGTCCGGGTAAGTGTTTTTGTTTTCTTTACTACGGTTCTTGATGTGTCGTTAAAGGAGCTACCGTCAACTGCGACAACCGCGGTCTGAGAAGATGCCCATCCTTGTGTTGCGATATCCGCGGCTGCTTGTATTGGATCTGCCGGGACCGTGTACTGCTCTGCGGTCTTGCTAAATAACGCAAGATAGTCATTCCAATCATCAACAAGGTATTGTGTCATGTCATCAACGGTTCCAAAGGCGGTCGGGTCATCGTAATACGCTGTTGGTGTTGCATCCCCAGTGTAGATGATTGGTGCGAGATAGCGTTGTCCGCCGTCAAGGTAGTTACAAGCGGGGATTGCAGCAAGATACCCGAAATCGTCTTTGGTACTGTCCGGGTCATTTATAATCTTGAACGTTTTGGCGATAGGAGTAATGTCCGGTTGTGGGATCGGTGCTTGGGCGACTCCGCTAGTTTCAAGCTTTAATGTCAGGTTATAGACACCAGAACCATAGGAATAATAACTCCAGTTTGTCGGCGTAGGAACATCTACCCATCCAGGGAAGATATCGACACGAATGCTCCATTGGCCGGTGACGTCAGCAGGGTAATTGAAATTGTCATCATAGTATTGGTTCCCTTCGAAGACGAGTGTCCCGCTGGGGTTGTAGAGCTGCAGGTCAAAATCATTTAGATACGTGAGATCCTTCATTTTTAAGGTCACATTTATTCCTTGTCCGGACGTGGCTTGGATCTTATACCAATCATACGGATCGTTCATATCGAGATATCCAAAGTACGTCCCTGGTGTGAGTAGTATGGCTGAAGTGCGGACATTTGGAGCATCAGCTCCAGTGTTTGCGTCATTCTGATTGGTGAAACCTACCGTAAAGGTATATTTCCCTGTACCTGTTCCACTGACGTATTTTATGCAAAGGTACCATTTTCCATTGTAGGTGGCCGTATAGGTGATGGTTTCAGGGGTACTGCCGGAGTTGTTTGAGGATGTCACCATGGCGCCGGTAGCGGTCCATAAGGAGATATTCACGTCAAAACCTGTAGGTGGTGTTACGGAGAAGACAAGCTGTTGACCCTGAGTAACAGAGAAGTAATACCAATCACTTGAATCAGTGGAAGAGATTTTCCCTGATCTCCCACGACCTGGTGTTTCATCAATAAGTTCTCCAGGGTATAATGCTAAGGCTCTCGCAATGTCTATTCCTGCATCTTTTTTATAGCCTGCGTCATCGTTATCCGTAGCGTCCATGGATGCAGGGTTTGGGTCTATCAGATAGTAACTTCGATCTAGAACAAAAGGTCCTTCACTCCCTTCAGTGTAATAATTTTTTTGTGAATCATCATGGGTTGTTGGGTTGCTTTGTGGGTTCGTAGCGATGGTATTTATTGGAACAAGTAACGCGGTTCCGATAAATAATAGCGCTATGACAACTGCCTCTATTCTTGACTTTTTAGAATCTCGTTTATTACTCATATTTGCCCCCTTTGAATGTAATGATTATATGAATGGCCATTATATATATGTTTCGATTATAGTAATAAAAATATCCACTATAAACGTGGTTTTCATCCTAACAGAATCATTTCTTACCCTTGTCTTGAAGAACAATCGTCGAAAGGAGCAAAAAATGAACACAGTATTTCTTTAATTAAGTTTATAAATAAACCTTTTATCTAAATCCTAATGATTGACATGATGATTGCAGTCACATCATTTTTAAACCAATTCATTGGCTATCTTTTTGTTATCCTGTTGCCTGTTCTGGTGTTGTTTTTCGTGTATCTCATCGTGACAAAAGCATTCAACGACATGGGTTTTTCATCCTTTGAAGCGATCATTATTGTCTTTGTGTCATTTCTCCTTGGATCTGGGATCATCGACGAATATCTAGGAATCAATGTTTCCAATATCCCATTGTTTCAATATCATACGAATTGGATTGTCGGAATCAATATTGGTGGTGCAGTGATCCCCATTATACTCAGTATCTACTTATCTTTGAAAAACCGGTTGAAACCGGTGATGGTCCTCCTTGGAATCGGGATTGTAGCGGTCGTGACTTTTTTGGTCACCTATCCTGATCCTGAGAAAGGGATTGTCTCAACGTTTCCATTTTGGATTCTCCCTATCGTCACCGCAAGTTTTTTTTCAATCGTTGTGGCCTGGAAAGAAAAAAATAAGGCTGCGCCTTTCGCCTACACGATAGGAACACTGGGGGTGCTGATCGGAGCTGATGGTTTTCATCTAATGAGTTTATTACAGTATGAGACGCAAACTATGAGAGTCGCGGTGATCGGTGGTGCCAGTGTGTTCGATATGGTTTTTATCACAGGGATCCTAGCGGTATTCCTCGACGGCCTGTTAATCATTCAGAAGAAGAGAAAAAAAGATGTGTAAAATATTTCGATAGTACTGCTGTGTCACGATGCGTTACTTTTTGTCATCTCCCTCAGGATGATGGTGAAGTCCAGAGCCGTATTTCATGCCCCAGGGCACCCATATCGCCGCCACAAGACCCCCCGCGATCAACAAGGTCACGATGAAAATCGCAAGGTTTTGATAGATATCAAACGGTTCAGCGAAGACCCAGAACCAATAGATCAAAAAGAGAATGACAGAGAACCCGACACCAATCGAGACCCAAAATCGCCATCGGAATCCTTTCTGTCTCCACATTTCTTTTTCATCAGAGGTCTGTTTTTTGTAAGTCCAATACGCCCAGGGTACCCCCAGGACCCATATTAAAAGCAACAGCGACAGGAGGAAAATCGCGACATTTTTCTCCCATGCGTAATATTTTGCATAGAAGAACAACCATAACACGAGAAATACTAACCATCCAACGCCAACAAGGATAGATAACAATACTCTCCAACCAAGACCTTCTGTTTCTTTTCCTATATTATGCGCTTCCTCACTCATAGAAAATACCCCTGAATCATTCTGGAGATATGGAGAGAAATCCGATTCCCCTATATAAACACTATAACCCGGAAAAATTGATAGATGAAAAATAATGTTTTTTTACATGACCAACGATTTCAGCCGCGTCTTCATAAGAGTTACTTTTTTATAGAAGTCGAAGTTGCGGTACCATAAATTCATATGAAAACGACTCCAAAAAGAATTATAGAACAACTCAGTCAAGATGAGGTACAGATACTGACTGCGCTTCAAAAAAACTCCAAAGATAGTGTCAGTTCAATCGCAAAATACTGTGGGTTCTCAAGACAAAAAGTGAAAAGAATATTGACACGATTGGAAAATGACAATGTGATCTGGGGGTACACCGCGATTATCGATGAGAAAAAACAAGGACTTCTCAAATATGTATTGTTAATAAGACGATCAATGGACAAAATTGACAAAAATACAGCGGAAAAAATCACATTTCAAATATATGACGAAGATTACGAAAAACTGGGAATAACCATTGAAAGTTGGTATCTTATTCATGGTGAATATGATTGGATGATTATCTTTACTTCACAAAATCTAAGAGATGCAAAAAAATTCAGCACCTTGCTCATTGAAAAGTATCCAAATATTATCGTGAAGATTAACCTCATGCAAATACTCCATTCCCCGAAAACTCATCATATCATAAGCCCGACGCCTGAGTCGCTATTAGATTTTTTATAATACCATGCTAATGATTGACCGATAATCTTATAAAAACATTTCTGCTTCAGAGTAAAAAGAAGGACAGGAGGCAAATACGATAATTATCAGAAAACTTTTAATAAAGACCCAGTATTTTACCTCCGTGTTTTTCCGTTGAGTAAGAGGCAGAAAATGGACGACGAACCGTTAGAAGACATGGTCCGAAAAAAAGACGAATTTCAAGAAAAAGCGAATCGGTTAAAGAAAAGTAGGGA
>DATMXJ010000196.1:0-4781 GCA_035561675.1 Thermoplasmatota archaeon | reverse complement strand
GATACACTATAGCTGGGAAAAAACTCTTACAACGATACTCAGCGCTTTCGCTCACCGTTTATGCGTTTCTTTTTGGAAGTCTTGGTCTGCTGCCATTTCTCTCATCGTCGTTGATAACAGAAACAACAGCATTATCATGGGCAGGATGGGGCGCTGTTCTCTTTTTAGCACTCTTGCCAACAGTGATCGGATATATCCTGTGGTATGTCGCTTTAGAGATAAAAACAGCTTCGGAGATAAGCGTATTTCTTTATTTTATCCCGGTTCTTTCGACGATCATCAGTTATTTTCTTTTTCAGGAACTTATCACCTGGCTGTTTATTTTCGGAGGAGCACTTGTCATTGGTGGTCTCATTATCGTAAATATGAAAAAGTCATATTCGAAGAGGACAAAGTCGTAATGACATACACGCATCAGATGTCTTATTAACCCCTTTTTCTTTCTCACAACTCGTACAATGATTTCAGTTCGGAACCTCACCAAACGATATGGGAAAATTACTGCACTCAATAACGTATCGTTACAGTTCAATGATGTCAACGTCATCGCTATCATGGGGGAAAACGGTGCTGGAAAAAGTACGCTTCTGAAGATCATCGCAGGGATTCTGCCCTTTGACTCTGGCGTTGTGATGATTGATTCGTATTCGATTGTGACACAGTCGCTTCTCGCACGACAACATCTCGGATACCTTCCGGAAATTCCTGAGCTCTATGACCGTATCACTGGACGGGAATTTCTTTTTTACATTGCCTCATTACGGAAACTTATTAATGCCGAACGTATCATCACTGATCTTTCTCAGATGATCGGGATTACCCCCTCTTTGGATTATGAACTCGGTGGGTATTCGAAGGGGATGAAGCAAAAAATATCCTTGCTTTCTGCAATCATGCACCAACCACAAAATCTTCTCCTTGATGAGCCGGTCTATGGTTTGGATCCGCTTGCATCAAGAACAATACAAGATTTTATTAAAAAAAGAAAAGGAACAACAGTCCTTGCTACTCATTCGACTCAACTTGTTGAACAAGTTGCAGACTCTGTCTATTTTTTAATGAATGGAAACGTCATCTTCCACGACACCGTCTTTAATCTGATGAAACAGCATGGGACCATTGAAAATGCATATTTTCATTATAAGGATAAAAAATAGTCTCAGGAATACTATTCTTTTACTATCATAACATAGGAAAGAATTGTTGGAATCAATTCACAAATCACTATTCTTAACATTTGTTTCAATTAGAAGCGAATGGATTTTTATATATGATGTGAGATAGCAATTGTAACGGAGGATAGTTTATGAGAAATAAAATTATTGGAATCGTAGTTTTTATGCTGTTGCTCACCTCAAGCACCGCTGTGGTTGTTGCATGGAACTTTGCACCAGAGCAGAAACAAAATGATGCCAATGAACCGCTTGGAAGAGATTATCGTGAGTACGGCGATGCTCCTGAAGGTCCAACGCATATAGCATACCCGGCGACCGGTGTCATGGGTGCGTTTCCTACATGCATGGGGTGTGGTCCAGCATCATGGATCCAACACAACAACTTTGGAGCATGGTTTGGTCCGACATTTGATTTTGAATGGGAAGGCAATGCAGGATGGTGCCCAGGTGGTTTTCCACCTTACGATCAGGATGAGGGATATCAAGATGGTGATGCAGGGTTGATCATTCCACAACCATTTACTATCAATGTCGCAATGAATGTCGTTCCCTTCCCAGGATGGGCTGGTTCCGCTCTTGGCAGCCCAGGTCAGAATGCAGTATGGGGCGTGAATGTGGATATATGGGTACATAATACCATGCCAAATCACGAGCCGTATCTCCCCGCCTTTGTTAATGTGTTAATGGACTGGAACCAAAATGGCGCCTGGGGCGATGCAGGGGAACATGTGCTAGTGAACTTCGTCGTCCCACCACTTTACATTGGTCCTCTTTCTGCACTTATCCCACCAAATTTTGTCATCGGACCAAATTCTGGGTATGTCTGGACTCGATTCTCCATCACCGAAGCAGCTGTTCCTTATAATTGGATCGGTGAGGGCTCATTTGAAGATGGAGAAACAGAGGATTATCTCCTCCTGGTCAATCAGTCTACCGAAGGAGGGTGGTACTATAAACCTGCGTACGCGAACTATGCTCCACAGGGGATGCCTGATTTTAATCAAACGCAGGATCAGTGGAAGAGTATTGTAGATGGTGGAAATGGGGTTGCAAACACTGCTGCTTTAGGAGATGATATCCAAGTTGTGCCCGTGGGTGGCGCAGTTAGCCCAGGGGCTGTGGTCGTCGCACCTGGACCAAATTGTGCGTTGAACACAAACCCCGCAGGAGATGATGTCGCAAAATGGGCGTTTTGTGGACCCGTGGCCGTTGCAAATTGTTTCTGGTGGTTTGACTCAAAATTTGATGATCCAAATGGATATCCTGGTGATGGTGTTGATAACTTTTCCCTCGTGCAGAAATATGGTGTCACTGATGATCATCTGAAAACGAATGTTCCTCCGTTGATACAGGATCTCGCTGCAAAGATGAATACCACGACAAAAGGGACTACGAATATCACTGATATGAAGAATGCGATACAAACATGGCTGATCAACAAAGGACTCTCTCCAGTTTTCACCGTGAATAAATACAATGCACCAAACTTTTCATTCATCGAAGATGAAATCGAACGCTGTCAAGATGTAATTCTGTTACTTGGTTTCTACAATGAGTCGGAAAAACTTGTGGATCAAATGCAGATGCTGTTCTCGACAAATGATAATCTCCAACCGCAGAATTGGTGGGATTACCAAAGTTTCGTCCCCAGTGTCAATAAACTTGATGCAATCAATATTACTCTTGTCAGCAATGGACCACCCTGTGATGTACAAATCAACGTGTATAACGCTGCCGGGCAACTAGTTGGTACATCTATTATGAACCCTGGCGCACTCGCAGCACCTACCTGGGTTCAATTCCATTTTCCCTCAACTATTCTCCTGAACATTGGTAGCACCTATTATTTTGATGTGCGAGAAGTACCCACTCCGGATCTCAACCATTACGAATGGTTTTACTTTGCTGGTTTCAATAATTATCCCCCTGGTCAAGGCTGGATGAATGGAGTGGTGTTTAACTATGATTGGGCATTCCGAACAGAATATTATCCGGAGACATCACGCTTGAAGGGACATTTTGTCACTTGCGCTGGCGTCAACTCGAATCTGTCGAAAATCGCGATCAGTGATCCTGAGCTCAATATTCAAAACCCGGCCGGGAACCATAATGATGCAGCAAATGTCTCCCATGATATTTATAGCGTTGGCTATGGGTCTCCACTTCAAACACTTCCTTACCAATGGTGGTTACAGAATTATTCGTCTGTATATGATTACGCGATTGTCGAACAGGCGGTCATCGTATGTCCTCGCCCCTATAATTTCCCACCTACATTTGGAACACCTACCCCTGCTAACGGTTCCACAAATAATCCACGAAGTTTCACCTGGAGCATCCCGATCAATGACCCTGAAGGTAATCCGTTCTCATGGACGATCCAATGCAGCAATGGACAGACTAATGGTGGGGCTGGTGCAGCCAATGGAACGAAAACCCTGGCGCTTTCTGGTCTTGCGTATGCCACAACCTATAAAGTCTGGGTGAATGCGACCGATCCCCCTAGTGGTAGCGGGATCTACAATAGAAAATGGTATACGTTTACGACAAAAACAAGTCTCCCACCAGTGTTTGGAACGCCCTCTCCTGCTAATGGATCTACTAATAATCCTCTCAGTTTTAGTTGGAGTATCTCGATAAATGACCTTGACGGTGATACGTTTTCATGGACAATCCAATGCAGCAATGGACAAACCAATAGCGGTAGTGGTTCGACAAATGGGACGAAAACACTCAGTCTTTCTGGTCTTGCGTACTCAAGTACTTACAAGGTCTGGGTGAATGCGACAGATCCCGGCGGCAGTGGTGTGTACACCAGAAGATGGTATACCTTCTCTACGATAGTAAATCTGCCGCCTGTTTTCGGATCAGTAACCCCCTCTAACGGCTCCGCCAATAACCCTCTGAGCTTCACCTGGAGCATCCCGATCAATGACCCTGAAGGTAATCCGTTCTCATGGACGATCCAATGCAGCAATGGACAGACCAATAGTGGGACCGGAGCATCGAATGGAACAAAAAACCTGGCACTTTCTGGTCTTGCGTATGCCACAACCTATAAAGTCTGGGTGAATGCGACCGATCCAACAGGGAGTGGACAATATACCAGGAAATGGTTTACGTTTTCCACACAACAGCAACAAAACTCCCCACCCAACAAACCAAATAAACCCACAGGGCCTCCTTCAGGAAAACCCAATACCGCGTACACCTATTCGACGAGTACCACTGATCCAAATGGTGACCAGGTGTATTATCAATGGGATTGGGGTGACGGATCCCAGAGCAATTGGCTCGGACCTTATAATTCTGGTGCCAAGATCAACACAACACATACATGGGGAAAAGGATCCTATAGCATCAAAGTCAAAGCAAAGGATTCATATGGTGCTGAGAGCAACTGGTCAGACCCATTGACTATCACTATGCCAAAAAACAATGCATTTAACCCGTTGTACACATTTTTACAGATGATAAAGCAGTTCTTCGACCAGTTCCCCCATGCATTTCCGCTCTTGCGGTCTCTATTGGGATGGTAACAAACCATCCTCTTTTTCCTTTTTTTTTTTTTATAGTTGCGACTGGGAATACTGCGTGGTCTGAAAC
>DATMXJ010000195.1:0-2356 GCA_035561675.1 Thermoplasmatota archaeon | reverse complement strand
ATCTACAACCGTGTCACTTGCTAAACCGATTTTACCAGAATATGGTTTGATGTAGTTCGCGTGGCTTCCGCGCGCCACATAGACCTTGACATGCGCTCCTTCCTTGTCGACCTGGCTCCATTTTGCTTTTTGCCCTGAATAGTGCTGGCTGAACATGACCTCTGTCGGTTGTCCACCAGTGAGAACCACCTGGATCATCTCCCAGTCGCCTTCATGGCGGTTCAGGTCACCTCCATTAAACGCATAGAAAAACCAGTATTGAATGACGTTATTCTGGGTATCGACATGAGCATACACGGTGTAGCCTAATGCTGCCATTTTACTTTGATAATCGTTCTCGATTCCATTATCGCCGACAGCCACCGTCCCTCGTTGATTATCAAGATAATAATTATCAGTTGTTTTATTTTTAAGTATGTCTGCGGTTGGTGTTATCGACAAAGGTGTTGGGTTCCCATTTTCATATAAATACGAGTTATCAAGAGCATAGGAAACATCGACAGGAAAACATTGTTCACCATCCACAAAATAGAGAATAGGAGCATATTGTTCTGCGACATCTTGATCTGCTGCTGTTGCAATGCTGACGAAATTGCTTCCAGCTAGTAAAATTCCTATAAAAAATATACTTATGATGATTTTTTTATTCATAGGCCTCCACCTTGATGTGGATAGAATTGTCGTTATTTAATCCTTCTTAAAAAACCGGTCAAAATCCCTTTTTCTTTTTATATGTTTAAATACTCTTTTTAACTTTTCTATTGTTAAGCAGCATACTATACATAATGAAGCTATGGTTTTTATATAGGAATGATGAGATTAGAAATTATTAAGGTTCGCTCAATAGTAACCTTTATTAGGCTTTACTCCATATGAGTCTCCTGTAAAGCTACCCTAGGAGAATGGGATAAAAACATCTAACATAAAACAACCGGAACTAGTGTAGACTTTGTCACGAAGTGATCTTCATGAAAGACAACAAAACCTTACTTGAAAGCTCCTATGATTCTGATAAAATCCAGGTCCTCGAAGGACTCGAATCCGTCCGAAAAAACCCAGGGATGTACATCGGAAGCACCGATGCAAGAGGATTACATCACCTCGTCTACGAAGTCGTGGACAATTCCATAGACGAAGCACTCGCCGGCTACTGTACATCTGTTCAGGTCATCGTTCATAAAAACGGGGCGCTCTCCGTAGCTGATAACGGACGAGGAATCCCAGTCGACATCCATGAAAAATACAAAATACCAGGCGTCGAAGTTATCCTCACCATGCTATATTCAGGTGGTAAATTCGACGGACAAGCATACAAAGTCTCAGGTGGATTACACGGAGTCGGTGTTTCTTGCGTCAATGCTTTATCAAAATGGCTTGAAGTCAAAGTCAGACGAAACGAAAAAGAATACCAGCAACGCTTTGAACGAGGAAAGACAGTCACTGACCTCAAAGTCATAGGAAAAGCAAAAGACACGGGAACCACGGTGACATTTTACCCAGATAAAGAGATTTTCGAGACCATCGAATTTGACTATGACACGATCGCGACCCGCCTGCGGGAAATGGCGTTTCTCAACGCAGGACTGCAGATCGAAATAACCGATGAACGCACCGAGAAACATGAGGTGTTCCGCTACGACGGCGGGGTCAGCGAATTCGTCCTGCACATCAACAAGAATAAAATACCTCTGCATCCGAAACCAATCTATCTACAAGGTGAAAAAGACAGCGTGCAAGTAGAAATCGCCATGCAATATACCGATGGATACACCGAAAACATCCACACCTTTGCCAATAACATCAACACCATTGAAGGTGGGACACATCTTGCTGGATTCAAAGGAGCGTTAACCCGAGTTCTGAATGATTATGGTAAGGCAAATAAACTCTTTGATGAAAGCTTTAGCCTTAGCGGTGAGGATTCACGAGAAGGAATCACCGCGATTATCTCAGTGAAAATAAGAAAACCTCAATTTGAAGGACAAACCAAATCAAAACTGGGTAACTCAGAGGTACGAGGCATCGTAGAAAGTGTCACTTGCGATAAACTTGCGGAGTTCTTTGAGGAAAACCCACCCGTTGCTCATATGATCATTGATAAAGCAGTGCTTTCCAGCAAGGCTCGTGAGGCGGCACGAAAAGCACGAGAACTCACACGACGAAAAGGACTTCTTGAATCATCTGCTCTCCCAGGGAAACTTGCTGATTGTTCGACTCGCGACCCAAGTCAATCCGAGATCTATCTTGTGGAAGGAGATTCAGCCGGTGGCTCGGCAAAGCAAGCCAGAGACAAAGAATTCCAAGCGATCCTACCCCTCCGAGGAAAGATCCTCAACGTCGAGAAAGCCAGGATGGA
>DATMXJ010000194.1:0-4033 GCA_035561675.1 Thermoplasmatota archaeon | reverse complement strand
CCCTATGACATCCCAGGAATGATCTTAAAAAACATCTGAAATTGAAGTCTTTTACAGGAGTAATTATTATCCCCTACTCAGAATTTAACCGGTAGACGTGGGTTCAAATCCCTTCCCCAGCCTATCAAGCAATATCACACGAGCCAGAATGCACGTAAGCAGGCTTCGGAAAGAAGAAGGCTTTGTTATTGCAGGATGATTTAACCAGGGTTCAAACGTGATATTAGAATCATCATTAGTACGGATGCTATCACCGGAACCTGGACCGGTGCCACTGGGTCCATCTTTGGCTCCCCACCAATTTTTTTCTGCATCGATCGTGCTTTTCGATGCATAAATCCCTTCTTCATTATTGAAAATGTTATTCTGCTGAACAGTGTTTAGACCGCAATAAAAGAAATCCATGGCATATTTACAGTTGGAGATGCTGTTGTGATGGATTGTATTTCGTTCTGAATTTACCAAAAAGAATCCCCAATAGGGGATGAAAGAAATACTGTTATGATGGATTGTGTTATCATGCGGGCCAAGGGAAGGATCAATGTCATAATCTGGGCGCATCTCAAAGCCTTGATACTCATTCCATATTCTGTTGTCACAAAACTCATTGTTGTAGCAGTCCCCCCACATTGTAATACCCATGCCATTGTCTGAAATGTTATTGAGGCAGAGGATATTGTTCCATGAATTCGCGATTTGTATTCCGCTAAAGGCGTTAGAGATTATATCGCAGTTACGAATGATGATGTTATTGGATTTTTCGAAATGACTTCCAACGAGGTTCTCTGTGATGTTACTTCGGAGAACAGTGGTGGACGAGGAACGATTAAACATGATACCTATGATATTGTTGGAGATCTTTGATTCACAGATCCACGTTTGAGAATTGTTGGTTATGAAAATCCCATATGTATGATGATTGAAATCACAGTGTCGTATGATTACTCTCGAACGAACAACCAGGAGACCTTGGTTCGCATTTACGATATTTGATACAAGGATGTTTTCACAATCGATAAGTGCTAAGAAACCAACATCGGATTCCCTGAAGATCATGTTCTTCTTGCCAACAAGATAGTAGATAGGTCTTCCACCTATCGTATTCGAAGAATCGATATCCTGGTAGAAATCCGAAAGGCTATTGCCCTCGACCCAAAAATTATACAAACTATTATTCCGGAGGAGATTGTTTGGGGAACCATATAAGTAAATTTCAGCATCGAAACTTGTGCAGTTGAAAATAACATTGTTCTGTGAGCCGCAGAAGAGTCCAACAGCATGGAGTGTGTCTGAGAACTCACAGGAGATAATCGATGAGTTTTGTGTTGCAACGAACAAGACTCCGACACCGCAGTTCGTAAGAACAATATTTTTAATAGTAATGTTGGTGCAATTGACGAATCCGAAAAAACCGATGTCCGTTGTTTCATCAAAAACGAGGTTCTTTGCATTGTAGAGATAGGATATTGGTTTCCCATTGATGGTATTCGATGCATCGATATCGTGGTAAAAATCTTCGTTTTTCACTCCTTCGATATTGAGGTTAATTGTGTTATTATAAATCCGATTATCTCTCAGGTATAAAAAGGGCGAATTGTAAAATAAAATCCCGTAATTATTTGAGGACACGGTACAATTACGAAGGATTGTATGATTGGTATTATAGAATTCAATCCCCATTTCATAGCCTATGATTTCCAGATTAGAAAGCGTCAGGTATGAAGAGCCCTGACTATAGATTCTACCGCTACAGTTAGTTATCGTCGTATATGTTACATTGTCAAGAGCTACTCCTTGAGGCGTATTGTTATTTATCGTAATGTATATAGAGTCATGGATGCTTAGTCCGTGCGTCAAGAAATTCGATTGGACGGTTCCGTTAGTGACATCCACCAAGTTCAGACCTACGGATCCCTCTAAGAGGCAGTTGGCGACGAGAAAATAAGACCTAGTATTCCAAATGGAAATACTATCTTCAGAGCCGTTAATCTCCCATCCTTCAATACGATACGGATCATCAATAGTCCCGCTTCCACCGACCACTCCGTTATCTGAAGTAAATTGATTGTCTCCGTTAATCCAGATGGGGTCATGGGGTGTATAGTTCCCAGATCTTTCAATAAATGATGACGGTGAAGAAATTTGTGTCCCTTCAGTATATGTTAATTGTCCAAGTCGTAATCGACCATCATCTTTTTTAGATAAAAATGACCATGAGTTCAGTAGAAGATAATGCGATTCAATCTCTTTGATTCGATGAGCTAGGAATGGTTCGAAGTTCGGATGACCCTGTGGTAATGTTGTTTGGCTCTCGGTTAAGCGAATCGTGCATTCAGACAGTCCTTTAACGCAGAGGGTACCTACTCCAATTATAAACAGGATAACTCCGATTAACAGACCTATTACAATTGGATTATTTCTAACCATATATTCCCCCATATTAACAAGATGTTTATCATATTAATAGTTTGTTACGTCTTATCTGTAGTATTTTTCTCAGGATTAAGACTCTCAAGTATAGATTTATATCATTTGGCGTATTGTCTTCCCTAGCCCCATCATTCTTATTTAATAAAAAAACTCCAGCAACAGATATTATACTGTCAATTTTGTTAACAAATATGAATCCGAATCTCCCTTTCCGCTTCTGTTTTATTAGAAGAATAAGGATTAAATTCCAGAGTAAGAATGAGATTTGAAGTTGAAGTCTCGTCCGCTGCATTTTTTTCTCTCGACAAAGGTTTAAATATCGAAGGATTGTTCTTTCCGACAGGGGATGAAAATCAGTAGTTCCGTTTTCGAATCCAACGTCCCCGCACATTTATATTTCCATGGCATTTCACGGTAAGAATAATATACTTATCTTGTATTGTAACCAATCCATCTGAGAACGCTATGGGATATTGTATGAAGAAAGGTCATGGCATCGGTTTCGGGAAGGCAATATTATTTAATGAACACTTTGTCGTGTATGGGATTCCATCAATTGTATCTGCGATTGGGAACTATACGGTCGCAAAAATCGAACCGTATGACCATGCAGGATTCACACTTTCAGATAAACGTCCAGCGACACCGAAATACAAGGAGGATAAGCTTTCGCAACAGAAGGAATCCTTTGAGTTGATGTTTAAGAAAATGGGTTTGGATCTCTCCAAGAAAGGAGTAAATATCACACTTGAGGGAAATCTGTATGCCGCAAGCGGCATTGGTGCGTCTGCTGCATCCTGTGTCGCGGTCGCGCGTGCGCTTGCAGAATATTTTGAGATGAATCTTTCTGATGATGAAATCAATGAGATCGCTTTCGAGGGCGAAAAAGGGTATCATGGGACACCATCTGGTGTGGATAACACCGCGTCGACCTATGGCGGGTTAATCTGGTTCCAGAAAGGTGAGAAGAACATCATCGATCGGATAGCGCTATCCAGCCCTGTAGAGATTGTGATCGGAAACACTGGGAAGGTCACCGATACGAAAGTAGCGGTCGAAGGAGTCAAACAGCGTAAGGAAAAAAACCCGAAGAAGTACCAGGAGGTTTTTGACCGGGCGGAGAACATCGCGTATCTTGCGAAACGGGCGATCCATGATGGATCATTGCAGGATGTCGGAAAACTCATGAATGAGAATCATAAGCTGCTCCAGCAGATCGAGGTGTCGTCTCGTGAGCTTGATTTTCTTGTCAGTATCGCTCGTGAGGCTGGTGCCATGGGTGCGAAGTTGACTGGTGGTGGTCTGGGGGGAAACATGCTTGCGTTGACCCCTGGAAAAGAACTGCAGAATAAGGTTGCGACCGCTATTGAGAAAGAAGGTTTTCAGACCGTGAAAACCGTGATTGGCGCATCACGGGAGAGTGTGGAGTAAGTATGAATCTTCGTCCGTTTCTCCAACAGCTGGAAGAGCAGGGGAAGTTAGTTCGGATAAAAAAGGAAGTCTCGGTGGAATATGAGATTGCTAATATCATGTACACTTTGAATGAGAAACCAGCTATCTTTGAAAAGGTGAAAGGATATCCGTTCCCTGTTTTCGGGGGAAT
>DATMXJ010000193.1:0-13417 GCA_035561675.1 Thermoplasmatota archaeon | reverse complement strand
TCATTTTCCTTGGTTCTATATTTTTCCTCCAAGAAACAGTGATATGGGAAAACTACATCGGAATCCTTTTGATACTCTGCGGAATCTACCTTGTCCTTGCCGTACGCATCTTCACGGTACCCCGACTGGATCGTTCGTTCGTGTACATCGCTGCGCTTATCCCCCTTGATGTTGCCTCTGCGCTCCTCATCAAATGGTTCCTCGGGAACACAGAACCTATCGATTTGGCAGTCTCTATCCAGCTGATGGCGTTCCTCATACTTGGAGTCCTGCTTCTGATAATGCGACGATTCACTCCACCAGCACCATCCTACGTCAGACCTCGCGCACGTTCTGTTCTTGTCGCATCCCTGTTGGCAGCTTCCGCTGCAGTACTCCTGTACACCGCATTATCTGACGCGAACGCTTCCAAAGTCTATCCCCTGGCAGGAGTGAGCATCATCACAATTTTCCTTCTGACAACCTTATTCCTCAAAGAAAAATCTTACCCTCACCGATTTATCGGCACCCTCATCGTGTTCCTCGGCATCTACCTCATCTCGCTGTAAAACCATTTTCTGTGATTCAAGCACGAATCCGCTCAATCCCTGCATCTCCAATAATCACCCCTACATTTTTACCAAAACAATAAAAGTTAACGATTTGTAGGGTACAAATTCAAGAACCCTGCCAGTGTTCTCAACAACGGTATTTTAAGTCCTTTGTATGAAAAAATCCTTTGCTTCCTTGGTGTTTGGCGGGTACGGAGGCACTTGATAAATTGTGATATTATAATACTCTTCAGTTTGTTCCAATTCCTCTATGAGTATTTTATACCAGGATCGTAATGATTTTAATGTACCGTTCTCCAGCCGCTCCCTTGCTTGTTTATCTGCTTCATCTTTTTCTTTTATACGCACCATCTCCATCTCTTCAAACCGTCCATATTATTACGCAGCAATAATATATAAATATTACCATCGAACGTTGATCTCTTCACAATCACTAAGAAAATAAGCAGGATCATCGACTCCGTGGGGCGTTTCTCTTTTACGACAGAGTGACGTATGCTTTCGTCACTGGATCGATCGCTTTCTTCACTCCAACGACCGTGACGTCATAGCCTGGGAACCCAAAATCCCCCAGTGTTGGATCCAGGAGAACCGCATCCTTCCCCCAGACACTATAGACCGTCAACGCATCCTGATTGTACGTCTTGTAAAACGATGCTTGAAATGAAAAGAGAAGATCGACAGTCACCGTTGCAGTCTGCATACTTGGATTGTAAAGCATGATACCGCCAAACGTAGACATCTCAGGGATCGACCCAATGGTACTCGTAAAATTCCATTGATCGCTGGGCGTAAAGTTCGCAAAATCCCCGCTCTGGAACTCAGAGTACTCAGTCCATGTTGGGACAACAAACAGAGTCAACTGCTGATCGGATTGGATAGTATAATCAATAGTCATTGAGTCGATGACACCTGCGAATGTTTTTCCTTCCTCGCCACCAGCATACAGTACACCCATGGACGGTAGTTCATAGGTCTGATAATAGGATTGCATGATAGGCTCCCCGAAAATGTCCTCGACATGACCAATCAATGACTGCTCAGCAACATGCCAGAGATCATCGGCGTTGACATCAGAGACCATCGCATACACATGCGTATCGGTAAAGACGAGGTACGTGGTCAATCCGATATTCGAAAGCAACGAGCATAGGAGAATAGACAGATCCTCACAGGTCCCTTCTTTTTTCTCGATGGTCTCCCGTGGCGTTTGCAATGTCTCAGCATCCATCGTAGTTGCAAGACAGGAATAGTTCATCAGGACATCGCGGTACAGCGTGTTCACGAAACATTCCATGCTGGACGCATCGCAGCCGGTAAGGATGGTATTCGCATAAGAATGCAACTCACTATCCTCCAGGTTCAGTTTTAAGAGAAACGGCTCGGTTTGCTTTTGGAAATCATCAGATGAAGGCTGCTTCCATCGTGTTGGATCATCAGGGTAATAATCCGCGTTATCACCCACGCCATCGCCATCAGAGTCAACTGATTCCGTTGGATCAGTCGGAAACGCATCATTGTTATCACCAACCCCGTCGCCATCCGTGTCCCGTGTTTCGTTCGCATCCTGTGGGAACGCATCGCTGTTGTCCCCAACTCCATCACCATCAGAATCAACCCATTCAGTACTGTCAGAGGGGAACGCATCGACAGCGTCACTGTACCCATCACCATCCGTGTCTGTTGCCCCGGTGTTCGTTGGTTTATTTTCTGTACATCCGCTCATCGCGCATACCATAATCAGAATAAGTCCAATGAGTACGGCAATTATTTTTCTCACGGTCCCATCTCCACGCCTCGCGATATTCACATGGTTTATTCCCTTAAAAAGATACCTTTTTCTCTTTTCTTCTCCCAGGATACAACAGGAAATCTTTTTTTCTTCTCAGCGTAATGTGACATGTTCACTGATGACAATCATTATAAACCAGTTCCTCTTCTTAAAACAAGGGGAATCGTATGAATTTGAACAAGAAAATAATCCTCCGAACCGGATGTATAGTCATCCTCCTCCTCATGATGAATCTTTTTAGCGCAACCGGGCAACAACTCCATACAAGATCAGATACCTTTGAACCAACTCTAAAAAATCAAACAAGTCCAATGATAATAATAGTCAAACCAAAACCTGGGTCTCTCTATATTCAAGATAAGCAAGTAGCACGCTTGCCTCTGGGGAGGATACAGATTATCGGTAAGCTCACCATGGTGCTTGAAGCTGCTGATAATTCATCCGAAATAATGTCTATCGATATCTATGTTGATAATATATTTAAGGTTCGTCTCCAAGGACCCTACTACGAATGGATGTTGGACGATCCACTCTTCTTTAGACATAAAATTAGAATTGTAACGTACGATGTCTATGGTACTAATGTATCCACAGAATTTAATATCAATATATGGTGCCTTGGCCGCCTCCCTGAAGAGCCTTCTACCCCCAAGGTCGGCACAGCGAACCAGAACAACACCGACGGCTATAATTATCAGAGGAATAAGAATGGCGTGGGGGATTTCGTCTACAACCAGCTCTGGTACTTCAATTTCCTCGACGATCGAGGCACCAGCGACACCTCAGATGACATCGCAGGGGTTGCGGCCTACGGTCTTGCGAACCCGGAAAACAAACTTACCGGGGGAGGCCTTACCAACACGTTTGGGATGATCATACGGAACTCATCGGAAGGGACATCCTTCCCTCTTTTCAGCGACAATTACGATCCCACCAACCCAAGTAACTTTTCTGCTTCCCCGACCTTCGAACCAGGACCCGGACCTGAGTTGCAGAACCCAAGCGGGACCATCGATGTCATCTCCCCGGATCATTATCACATCACCGGCCAGGTTATTAAAGACAGCAAAGAAATCACGTGGGACCTCCATTACAGACGAAGCCTTGGACAACCATGGCTTCCATGGGTGCATTGGCCTGTTCCTAAAACCCTCGGCATCATCCCGGCATGGATCACCTACCATATGCAAATGGCAAACGCAGTCGTCAACGGGATCTACACTGTCAAGGATGGGGCAAACCAGACAACATATAATCTTGTTGATGCCAAAGGATACCATGATGGGTTCTACAGCGAGTTCGTCTTCTCGATATTTGAATGGAACTGGATCGACTTCAAACAGGACAATCTCTCCGTCCATCTCCTCTACCCGCATGCGCCCGTGTACTCCTGCGAGGAGGGATGGGAGACCTGCACACCAGGGAACCTCCGGGTCGTCACAAACACCACCGGGGAACAGAAAGAATACAATTTCTACCGCGGATGCGACCTCGCGAAAAATGAAATCAATGTACAGTACGGAAACCTTGCGACCGACCCGCGATACCCCGATGTCAAGTATCCAACACAGGCAACCATCACCGCAGAAGACGACAGCGGTAACAAATTAATCGTACAATGGTCGCTCCTCCGATACATGATCGTGTACTTCGACGTTCCAGATCCTTTTTACGACACGGTCACCTTTGAGATTATCGCGAACTTCACCGGGACGTTCTATGAGGCAGATACTGGAATGACCGTACCAATCGCAGGAACTGGCTGGTCAGACTGGTCCGGAGAAGCATTCCCTCAGCAATAGATCCCCCCGATGAAACCGCGTTTTCCTTTTTTATTCCCATTCTTTTAGCGGAAAACAGAATAGTGAAAACCAAGCCCAGCGTTGACTTTCTGAGAATGCTTTTACCTTTCAAATTAATAAAACCATTGAAACGGATCATCAGTTATCCAATTCTTATCTCCCCAAAACATTTAAATCAGTCCATATCATATTAATAGGCATAAAATTAAAGCGAGGGAAGAATTTCATGATAAAGAAACGTAACTATCTCTTAATTTGTATGCTGGTTCTCGTCTTGGTTGCACCAACAGCTATCTCTCTTCACACTGATATCCTGACACCACCAAACCCACCAACAATTAATGGTCCGCATTGCGGAAAAATAAATACGAATTACACATTTACCATTAATGCGAGTATCGATCCCGAGGGCGACCTATATTACTTTTTCTTGGAATGGGGCGATGGAAACAACAGCGGATGGCTTGGTCCGTATCCCTCCGATCAGACTTTCACGGTAACCCATCGATGGTCTGAACCTGGCACCTATAACTTCCGACTGAAGGTAAAGGACCCGTTCGGGGTAGAAAGCGACTGGTCAGAGCCATTTACTATCTACATTACTTCTAAAATAATCCTCATTGGATTTGTTCAAAGTGCTGGAAATCAATGTGAAAACTGTACCATCCTTAACATGTCAATTGCACTCGTCATAAAACTGAAGCCAATAGGTTTGAAACTGTACTCTTCGATACAAGTCTTACTTCTTAATGATGAGTTCAAAGGACTCATCGGCTCACATTTTTTCGCAGTAGTAGGCTACGGTTTGGTCTTATAAGAAAGAAGGCTGAACTATTCCCTTTACATTTCCACATCACCGGCATCTCCCGGAATTCTGAATAATGCCATCAGTTTATTCCATGAATTCCATAATATCCCGATGAATAACATTAATGAGGGGAACTAATGATCAATAATATGGAGGAAACACGTTGAAAAATAGTATATTTGTTATTCTTCTTTCCGTAATGCTTCTCATCAGTCCTCTCGTTTCTGTGACAAAGGCTAAGAGTACTAATGGACTGGAGAAAGAAATTATTATTGAGTCACATCCATCTACGATTCAACAAAAAAATTTTATGAGTACATCCTCTGACTGGAAGATGATGATGCTGAACGCTTCAGATGGAGAAGCCTCCGACAGCTTCGGTTCTTCTGTTTCAGTCTCTGGGAACTATGCTCTCATCGGAGCACCATTTAATGATAATATTACCGGAGCTGCGTACATCTTTAAACACATCGGAACTACCTGGATCCAAGAAGCAAAACTCACAGCAGCAGACAGCGTACCCGAAGATTGTTTCGGTTGGTCGGTCTCCCTCGATGGAAACACGTGTGTTATCGGAGCGATAGAGGATGATGACAATGGAAATAGATCTGGATCGGCATACATCTTCACCAACTCAGATACGGCGTGGATGCAACAGGCGAAGCTGCTGGCATCAGATGGTGCACCTATCGATTCTTTTGGTAATTCTGTTTCAATAAGTGAGAATTATGCCGTTATTGGCGCATGCCTCGATGATAATTCGACAGGGTCTGCATATGTCTTCGAACGGAAGGGTACAACCTGGACACAACAGGCCAAACTGCTTGCATCAGATGGTAAACCTGACGATCACTTTGGAAATTCTGTTTCAATAAACGGGAACCACATTGTCATAGGTATTAATATGCAGGGTGGTGAGAATTCGACGGAGTCGGCGTATGTCTTCGAACGTTACGGAACGACCTGGACGCAAGAAGCAAAACTAGTCTCACCGGATAGCGAACCGACTGGATTTGGTACATCTGTTTCGATCCACGGCGATCATATTATGATTGGAGCACCGTGCTTCGATTTCTTAACCGGAGCTGCATATATTTTCAAACACAATGGAACCACTTGGACACAGCAGGCACAACTGAGAGGATCGGATGGCAATCCTCTGGAGTTATTCGGTTGGGCTGTTTCTATATCTGAAAATTACGCAACGACAATTGGTATGTCATTTTTCGAACATAATGGGTCCGTCTACATCTTCAAGCGGAATGGAACCACCTGGTCACAAGATGCGAAACTGACCGTATTCACCAATCAATTTTCAGGACTAAGCAATATGATTTCAAGCACCGATACATGTGTAATCGTTGGAAATTGCAATTATAATAATTCAACTGGATCTGCATATGTGTTCTGGAAACCGCACCCCCAGTTCGAAATCACTTTCAAAGGGTCGACGACGTTTGTGAGGAACATCGGGGATGCGAACGCAACCAATGTTTTTATCAGCAGACGCTTAGACGGTGGTTTTTTTTTCATGGGAAAAAACAAAACAGTCATTCTCCCTAGTATCCCTGTCGGAGAAACAAAAGAAGCACGATTGGGGATGATTATTGGGTTCGGGAAAACAACGATTACCCTTTCCATATCCTGTGATCAGGGCGTCAACGAGACAAGCAGCAAACAAGCATTCATCTTCTTTTTCTTCCTCCTCGGCATAAAATAAACCACATCTTATTTTCCATTAATTCACAGTAAATCTTCTACGGGATATTATATCGCAAATCAGCAAGGATTCCATCGTCCAGATCCTGTTGTGCTTCCTCTCCAAAAATATAGGTATAGTACTCATCAAGATGTCTGAGATGGTACTGGAACCATGCGGTGAAGTATGTCCGTGAGATATTATGTTGCTGTTCGACGCTGATACCTGGTGGATTGTCGATGTTCCATCGTTGACCAAACGATGCATACTTCTCGTCGATGAACCCGATATGGTTCCCCCCTGTGATCGCCAAATATTCTTTGGTTGTACCATTCGTAAGGTAATTACTGTAAATATCCAGCACACGATCTGGAGGAACCAGTCTGTCGACCGTCCCCACCTGAAGTTGGAGCGGCACCGTGATGTTCCGCGCAGCAGCTAGCACTGGTGGAAACCCTGCGGGCGCAAGCGCGACTGACGCATCAATTTCTGAGCCAGTAGTCCCGGTCGCCTCAACACATCCGCCACCACCCATGGAAAGACCGATCGCGCCCCATGTCTCCCCATCCAGAACATGATAAATAGGTGAAAACCGACGATCGTTCTGATTCTGTAACACCCTCAACCCACCGAGAAACCCAGACGCCCATTGCGTCGTATCCCAAGAGAGCCTATGAGGCGGGGTGAAACACAACGTCACATAGCCATAGGAGGTGAGATGCTCTGGGATCCAGGTGATCTGCCATTCAGATCCAGCATAACCATTCGCGACCACGATACCTGAGCATGGTGCTGCTGAGGAATCGACAGGCGCACGCTGTCCGTCTGAGGTGGCTGGATACCGGATTGTCGCCCGGTATATTCCATACGGAGGTTCTAGATACCACACCTTGTACGAACCGATATGGTATGGCCCAGGTTGATCAGGTGAATGAGAGAGTGCACCAACTGAAGAAGCACAGAGGCACACGACCAGAAGCACGATGCCACATCCAAGAAACAATTCACGCGTTCTCATATTGATCCCACATGATACCTATTGAAATAGATAGTATATTCATTGTTAAATATATTTCCGTATTGTAATTCCATGAAATGGATAAGAAGGAAGTTGCGCCTCAAATCACAGGGGAGGACGAAAAAAGGATGGCACAACTACCTTTTCCGGGGGCAGAGGGATGAAAAGAGGATGTCCTAAGCAAAACCTCGACATGAGAAGAGGCTATTTCCACAAAAACCTCTTAGAGACAGACTGCCTTGTCCCCTCTTTTGATTATCTGACTGCATGCTACCATGCATGGTTTGTAATTCGCTATGTAACTGGTTGAGATCCATTCCCTGGTCAGCCAGTTCTTTCACCGTAAGCAGAATAATCTCATCTTGATGTATCTGATCCTTCATGGCAGAAGTCATCTGGGCTCCGACCAGAGACACAGGATACGTCGCAAGCACCATGCTTGCAAGAACCGCTCCGAAGCATTGATTCATTAGTTTTTTCCTTATCGTCTGATCACATCCTTGTCTTTTTCAATGGAGCCGCATGAGAAGATCCGCTTATATCCATTTTTTACAAATCAAACCCATTTTGTGCCACATTCCGTCCCAAATTCAAAAAACAAAATTCTCAAAACACCACCTTTTCTCAATTATTTCGGAAACCTTAAATGATGCTGCTGTGTCATTATTTCCATGGATGCGAAGGTTGACGAATACATAAAAAAACAAAAATCCCCGCAAAAAGAGATCTGTCAGAGATTACGAAGCATCATCCTTACAACATTTCCTGACATCAACGAACAAATGAAAGCAGGCGTCCCTTGTTATGGTTCCACAAAAAAGGACCCCTGCGGTAAATATTACATCGCCGCCCTCAAAAACCATGTCAATCTGGGTTGTTCTCTTAAAGGGTTGACGACACGGCAGCAAGGACTTTTCGAAGGTGGCGGAAAAACCATGAAGCACATCAAAGTGTATTCAGTGGAAGAGATCAATGAAGAAAAGATCATCAGGCTCCTCAGAATAATACAATAAACAAACAATGGAGAAACGGAGATTCCGTGGCTCACGTTTTTGGCATCGTATAACCCGTCGCCTCCTTTTCTCTTCATTCCAAGTCAATCCTTTTTTATGTGAATCCTCATTGTTTTTTCACTACTTTCCGGGATGAATGTTACATTGAGTACCCTTATTTCAGTTGAATATGTACGATTTTAATACATTTTTCTCATATCCATGGGTTTACAAGGATAACATTTATCTAGTAGTACATCATATAATATTATGGGGGTCTGGACTTTCCGTATAAGAAAGCTTTTACGTTTCAAACCTTTCCTCCCAGATTTTTAACATCACCGGACCCCCCTTTCCTTCTCTTCCATTCTCAACCCTGCTTCAAAACAACACCGTTTTTTAAAAAATTTCTGTTCAAACAAAAAACAGAAACTAAAGTACGGTAGAAATGCTGAATAAAATTTTTAATAAAACAACTGCTACGTGTTTGTAAAAATGCAGCGAAAAAAAACTGTACCCATTATAGTCCTAGCAGTTCTCCTCATCACAATGATTGAATTCAGCGGATGTACGAATCAGAATAACGATGGTACAAACCTCACCCCGGCCAGGGATGTCACAGGAAACTGGACAGGATCTCCTGTGTTTACCGATCGAGCATACGAATGTGCCTATGAAGGAACGATGAAGCTGAGATTAGAACAACAAGACTCCAATGTCACAGGATATTTTGATCTCACAGTTGTAAGCACGGACGGAAGTCCTGCTTGCGTTCAAATCGGATCGACCTTCCGTTATTTAGTAGAAGGATCAATCAGTTCATCTCGTATTGATTTACTCGTTGCTGGTACGGATACGTTGGTCGGTTCTTTCACGACCGATCTGATGACCTTACGATGGGAGCAGTGCCAAGAATGCGATTCTGGTCCAGCAGTCAAACTGGTAGGAATGGTCTCTCTTAGAAAAGAACGTTGAATCACATGATCCTTATCGATAGGATTCACTCTTTGAAAACGCCTCTTGGCTCTTGTAAATCTATGTTGTTATCCGCCCTCTTCCCCTTCTGTCTCCGGTAACCTTATCCGATGTTTCTCCACAAACTCTTTGGCGTTCCCCAACCAGAACTTCATCGATGCTTTTTGCTCAACCAGCCCTGCGGTCGCGATACGCGTAAAATCATTATCGTAGGTGATGATCCCACGAACCTCTGGGTGTTCGTAGGCTGCCTGCACCAATGAAAGATCAGCAATCGATGGTTGTTTCAAAAAATTCGTTTTAATCTCTTTGAGATCACCGGGAATCGTACTGACATTGTAAATCAGGAACATCTCAGGCAGTTGCTTCTCAATTGCAGAGCCAACCTCCTCGATGATCTGCCGGGTCGTCGCAATGCTCATCGAAGATGCATGCATCGCAAGAATCGCCTGACAATATTTCCGACGAGTACTTCGACTGTCAAATGCATAGATCAAGATATTGGCATCAACCAGATACACGTCATAGGCGATTTTCTCATGCAGAAAATGACGGTAATTCAGCAGTTTGCCACACGCGCACACATTCTTACGATTTCGAAAGATACGCATTCGCCGTTTACAATGAGGGCAGGTCACCTTCATAGTACAATACTGTAATACAACATGACTTTTATTTACTAATCCCTTCAAAACCATGATTTCGATGGAATAACTGGTGCAGGAAATCGACTACTGATTTTGAGCAATCAACGAAGTTCAAAGCATGGTCGACAATGATAAAGATCCAAAAGAATACGACACCTACACCCGAAAGTGGCAGTTCTAACTAGCAAAAATCTCTCTAAAAAAATCATAAGATCAGTACTGAAACAGGTAAGATAAAAACCGCACCTTTTTCCCTCTTTTATCACTTATATACCAAAATCAGGCATATAAAAATCTATTAAAAGGGGTACATCTATTCCAAAATCCAATGAAGGGAGGATTGACCGAGACACAAAAAAAACTCATCCAGTGGCTCGAACAGAACAACCACTGGTTCGTGACCACCAAAGAAATCGCCTCATTCCTCGCCTGCACAGAAAAAGAAGCGCACAGCCTCGGTTTTGCACTCAGCCTGAAAAAATGGTTCGCA
Organism: Thermoplasmatota archaeon; assembly: GCA_035561675.1. Classification (GTDB taxonomy): domain Archaea; phylum Thermoplasmatota; class E2; order DHVEG-1; family DHVEG-1; genus SM1-50. The sequence continues at coordinate 2,643 of DATMXJ010000193.1, read as the reverse complement.
ACCCTGGGACGTAACCAGTATCTCCTCCTCAAAACAACACAGGACCGACACCTTCCCTCGATCCATCCACTCATCATCGGAAGCCGTCTTATCGACCCGTACTATTTTTCTTTTCACACCGCAGCATCCTATCACAAACTCATCCCGCCAATAAACCAACCGGTCTACCTCGTCACCACCACCATACGAAACAACACCGACATAAGAGACACCTCCTATCACTTCATACACGTTACTCCACGAAAATTCTTCGGGTTCAACCCTGTCACCATCGACGATACACCAGTCAACATGGCAGACAAAGAAAAAACCATCATCGATAGCCTGGAGAAATTCAAATACATCGGTGGTCTATCCGAAGTCATCCGCATCCTGAAAAACAACATCGAGACCCTTGATGTACAACGACTCGTCGACTATACGGTCCTGATGGGATCAAGCATCTTGATCCAACGTCTTGGTTATACCCTTGACCACCTCAACGTCTCTTTTGACGAAGAATTCCTCCAAAGCTACTCCCTGGGCGTCTTGACCTACTTCGATCCTTTCAACACCTATGATATGAAACCGAAGCGAGACGAAAAATGGAACCTGATGATCAACATCCCAGAATCACTCTTCAACAAAGAACCGTAACGACAACGCTAATCCCTTACCCTTTTTTTCAAATGTTTATATCTTTTACAAAATATTAAATAAGGAATCAGCGATAGGTATCAAGGGAGTAGAATCAATGATAAGAAAACTTGTCGAATTATTTGTCTGCGTTCTCTTGATGATCACACCGATTTCCTGTGCAATACCCACAGAACATGAACGAAGCAATCCAACCCAGACCCTTGAACATCAGAACTCGATTTCCACACCCGTTCCACAGATGTGTTCTTACGATGGCTGGGAACTGCAATGGAGCCATGACTATGGCGGTATGGGTCATTCACAACTGGCACAACCGGTCGGAGACCTCGATGCAGATGGCGTCAACGAAATCATCGTGGGAGGCTACGAAAACTCAGGGATGTGCAGAATCCTATCCTATAATGCGACTCAACAAACCTATGTAGAAGAATATTCCTGGTACATCCCTGGGGGTTCCTATCACATCCCGACTGGGGCATGCATCTTCGACCTCAACGAAGACGGAACACTTGAGCTTGTTGTCTCCTGGGGGTACACCAACGCAGACGGGGTATACGCCTACACCTGGGATGGAACCACGCTTACAACCCTTGATTGCTACAACGGTGTCGGCGTCGATTTCCTCTACGATGTGTACGCCTGTGACTACAATGATGATGGTCACGTCGAGGTGATCGTCTCAAACGCACCGAACATGGGGACAAGCCAATGGCATGTCTATGCACTCCGCTGGGAGGTCGACCATTTCGTCGCTGAGGCATTCTGGGCATGTCCGAATGGAGCTAGCTGTGAATGCCCTATGATCTGGGGCGGTGACGTCGATAACGACCAAAAAACTGAGATTATCGCAGACGTCTCAAATGATGGTTCGTTCACCGCAGGAACCTGGGCGTTGAGTTGGAATGATACTACCGAGGATTGGGATGCAGTACCGGTTTGGACGAATTATGGCTCATCCACAGTATACGGAGACGGGATAGCGGATATCGACGAGGATGGCACACCGGAGATCGGCGTTGGAAGCTATGGAGGGACACCGTCCGGCTGGCTTTTCGAATGGAACGGAACCGGCTACGAGATGGTCTGGCATGCAGAGTACCCCGGGGGAGAACCGGTGATCGAATCGGTCGCGCTCGGGGATGCAGACAATGACGGACATCAAGAGTTCGTCTTTGGTACACAACAAGTCCATATCATCGGTTGGAACGGAGAGGCATACTACGAAGAGGCCACCCTGACAGACCCGCAGTCAATGTTAGCAGGTATGAACATCTGCGACTTCGACACGGACGGGTTCAACGAACTCAAAGCCTGTGAGATCATCAGCGGAAGCGGGACCGAGTTCATATGGCAATATCATGTCCCCGATGTCATCCCACCGCTCACGACCTGTTCCTTAACAGGGAAGATGGAAAACGGGATTTTTACCAGCAACGTGACTATCACGCTGATTGCGGTCGATAATGGATCTGGGATACAATATACCAAATACAAACTCGATGCTGACGAATGGATGACCTATACAGAACCATTCACGGTGACAGACGATGGGAATCACACGCTGCGGTTCTACTCAGCTGATAGAAGCGGAAACATCGAAGAAGAACAAACAAGGACGTTTACTATCCAACACCATCCGATCCTCGCCCTCACCATCAAAGGTGGTAAAGGTGTTTCTGTTATGATCGAAAACAAAGGCCTCCTGCCAGTGAATAAAGTCGCCTGGACCATCAATCTCAGCGGAGGCATCATCCTGAAAGGTATCTCAAAAGAAGGATTGATTCCGCAACTCCTCCCGGGTCAACAGAAAATCTTGACTTCCTCCATCATCGGGTTCGGTAAAACGATTATCACCGCGACCGTTGACGACACACATACCACGGCCAAAGCCTTCGTCCTACTGATTTTCGTAATCGGGGTCCAATAACCCCCCTGTTTTCTTATTCTTTGATCTTGCTGAGATAAAACCGTTTCTTCCGCTCAACCTCTATATATTTATGTAAA
>DATMXJ010000192.1:0-6429 GCA_035561675.1 Thermoplasmatota archaeon | reverse complement strand
GTCTTTGGCTATCTTATAGAACGTTGTAAATCGGTCAACGTCTTTAAAATTGAAATCAACCATCGAGAGAGTATCGCATTGTTGTATTTTCTTTTTGGAATCATGGTAGATTTTCTGCTCAGATTCATTGGTTTTCTTTTTATCGATCCGGGTTCCTTCAGTAATCATTGCAATAGGTTTGGCTTGCCGCGCTGCTTCGATGAAGTCATCGGTCATGTCTGCATGTAATCCATGCATCCTGAGATCACCCGTGTAGATGAGTGGTCCTTCGGACGTGTGGATCAGAAACGCATAGGCGCCTGGTACGGAATGATCCACATGGTATGGTTCGACCTCAATCGAATCAATCTTGAATTTTTTTCCAGTGGTAAACGTATAGAATTTTCGTATCACTGGTGGTATCTTATATCCAGAACGATAAAGCGGTCTAATTCGGAAATCAATGACTTCGTTTTCAAGATCTCTCGTTGTTTGCTCTGCTACTGCGTTGATGATTCTTTTGCAGGTTTCTCCGCAGTAGATGGGGATGTCTTTGTGTAAAAATGAGATATAGTTCGCATGGTCCGCATGCGCGTGGGATAGCACAACACCAGAAACGCTTGGTTCTTCTGATTTTCTCCCATGATGTTCAAGGAGATCGGATCGATAGATGCCAGGGATGTCAGGGATTAACCCCATTTCTAGAAAATCTCCAATACCATTGGCTGTCCGAGGGTTGAGGAATTCTTCAAAAAATTTGCCTCTTCGTTTAAAACTCATCCCGAAATCAAGAAAGATTTTCGTTCCATGGTCATCGAGCAGGATTTTGTTTCCCCCGATTTCATTAACACCACCATAGAACGTTACATTCACCATTTCTGCTCCCGTTTACAATCTCACAAATATAGAGTAGTATACATAAACATTTGTACAAAGAAATGAAAAGAAGAAAAAAGGAAAGTGCCTATTTGATGCTGACTTTAAATCCACTTTGATCCTTTTTCTTTTCTTTTTTATCAAGAACGATGTCAAGGATTCCATTCTTGTAGGTCGCTTTTGTTGATTTTGTTTTCACATTGCAAGGAAGGTCGATACGTTTGTGATATTTGCGTTTCGGTGAGTCCACCTTGATTTCCAAGGTATCTTCGGTCGCGACGAGGTTGATATCCTCTTTTTCGACCCCTGGTATTTCAACGGTAATGGCCACTTCGTTTTCCCCTTCGATGATATCGGTGAGCGGTTCGATTTCATCGGAGATCGTGCGGACTCCCTCAGGGGATCGTACTGACCGGTTCCCGAAATCCTCGATCTGTGGTTTCCCATCAGGCCCAAATTCGATTTTATAGCCATGTACAATGGGTTTGCCTGGTTGGGCATTCGTAAACATTTTCATCATTTCTTCTGCCATTTTCTTGATATCATCCATGACTTTGTCATCATTGAAGATATCTTTTATCCTGTTATCATTAAAGATATCCCGGAAGATATCATCGTCTCCTCGGAACGGATCATGTGGGTTTTTCTTTTTTTCGTGATTTTCATCATCAAAAGGATCCATAGGTCACTACCCCCTTTTTTACTTCTTTTCGATATATTACTTAGTAAAACTCCTATTTATATGTTTCGCCTGAATATTCGAGTTCTCTTTCGACTTCCTCCAGGAGAAGTCTTGCTCTTTTGCTTAGTTTCTTTGGTGTGGTTACTTGGATGAGGACGTAGAGGTCTCCATACCCTAACCCCTGTATTTTGGGCATTCCACTGCCTTTGAGCTTAAAGAGAGTCCCACTTTCTGTTCCTTCAGGGATTTTTAGCTTTTCTCCACCCTGTAAAGTCTCTACAGTCAGGGTTGTCCCGAGACTTGCCTGAGGAAATGAGACGTTGAGTTTGCGGTAGAGGTCTGCACCTCGTCGTTCAAAGACAGGATGTCCCTTCATATGGACTACGACGTACAGGTCACCACTCTGGTTTACTCCCTTTGGGTGTTCTCCTTGACCTGCGAGTCGAAGATGCGCCCCATCATCGATGCCTTTTGGGATATGTACCTCGATTTTCCTGGTTTTTTGTATGCTTCCTCGTCCTCGGCAGACTGGACAGGGGTCTTCGATGATTGTCCCTTGTCCATGGCATTTGGAGCACTCGCTGATCTGGGTGAACATCCCAAAAGCGGTACGACGGGAGACCTGCATCTGTCCGGTTCCTCCGCAGGTTGAGCATCGTTTTGGGCTACTGCCTGGTCGTGCCCCGGATCCTTTGCAGGTGTCACACAGTTCAGTCCGTGGGACTTCCAGTTCAGTGTTCATTCCTCTATATGCATCCTCGAGGCTTATCTGGATATCATAGCGGATGTCGTTTCCTCGCTGGGCTTGTTGACGGTTGGTATATCCACCTCTTCTTCCAAAGAACTGTTCGAAAATGTCGTTAAAATCAAATCCCGTACCTCGGAAGATATCACCAAAATCGGTGGTCCTGAAGATATCCTCTGTGGTGTATTGCTGGTCGATTCCTGCATGTCCATGTTGGTCGTACATCTTACGTTTTTCGTCATCATAGAGGACTGCATAGGCTTCTGAGATTTCCTTGAATTTTTCTTCTGCGTCTTTTGCTTTGTTTTTGTCAGGATGGTATTTCAACGCAAGTTTCCGATAGGCTTTCTTGATATCGTCTTTTGTGGCAGAATGGTCCACACCAAGGATATCGTAATAATCTTTCTTTTCCATAGGACTAGCGACTATACATTTAGAAGGGGTATTTCTTTTTTATTATGAGCCTGTCACGTCATTTTGGTCTAGAAGAGTACTCGGACGAGTTGAAGGAGAAGGTCTCCAAGGAGAAATGAGAGAAGGAACCCGATAAGCAGAGGGATCATGAATGGTATCTTTGGAGTCACCCAGATTTCTGTGATCCCCTGTTTTTCGAATTCTGCAAGCTCTTGGTCGATATCGAAGTTCTTTGGCATGTACATGAGTTTTCGTTTCCCGTCCTTTATTTTTTCTAATGGCCAGACGAATTTTTGTTTTGCTTTCTCAACTGAGATGACGTAGCCAAGGAGACTGTGGGGGAACTGGATGTTGTGTTTCCCGATATTGTAGATGAGAAGGCTGATTGGAATGAGGAGGAACAGGATGGTTGCGTTTGCAAAGATGATCCAGGATCCTGGCATGAACGATAACCAAATCGGAAGGTCTCCCATGATTGGTTGGATGGGGACAAGGATCGCTAGTGCCATAAGTGCCTTGGCATCGGCTCCGCCGAACAATAAGCGCATCTGGAAGAAGAGATACATGAGCGCGATCATGATTGGGATGAAGACGAGATACCAGATGTTGGGGAAGCCGCCATCCAGGTATTGGATGAGCAGGAGGATTGCTCCTATGATTGCCATGATGACCCAGAGGATGTTTGCTGCTCGTCGTGTTTTGACATCGGTATAGGAGGCGTACGCGAGAAGAACTGTCCCTGTTATCAATCGAATGGCGTTCAAGATTGTGACATCAACCATCATAGAAATTGGTAACAGAAAAGACCATATTAAGGTAATTGCTTTCTCCTTCGTTTGCAAAAAGGTTTGACATATGTTTGAGGATTTGAAAGGACCTGGGTTGTTGATCCATCATTGGGATACCGATGGGATCTGCTCAGCGCGGCTCCTGCTTGAAAAACTCCCAAAAGATATAGTCAATAAGACACCGGTGCTTGGGAATTATTTTCTCACTGAAGAGGAACTCACCGCGTATTCATCGTATGATTATGTGATTGTTGTTGATATGGCGTTACCTGAGGAAAATATCCTGCGATTAGCAAAACATGCGAAGGTTTTGATTTTTGATCATCATCTGCAGCAACAAATTCCTGGTGTGTTTCATCAGAATCCTATCGCAAAAGGAATGGATCCGCTGTTGTATCCATCTGCGAGCTGGATCGTTAACGAGTACATTGGGAATTCGGTGAATCTGTTTGCTTTGCTTGGCATTGTTGGTGATTTTGAGAAACGCATTCAAACAAACAAAACAATCTATACATTGATTTCTGATTTTTGTTCAAAGCAGCAGTTGACCTTTGATGAGTTGTTAACGATGGTGTACCTACTTGATTCCAATTATAAGATTGGTGATCGAAAAGCGGTTGAAGATGCACCGCATCTTCTTTTAAAGTATACAGATACACAAAGGATTCTTCAAAATATACGATGGAAGAATAATCTCTCCTTACTTGAAAAAGAGATAGCGAAGTACATTGATGTTCCTTGTGAAGAAAAAGAGCATGTTCTTTTAAAACGGATTCATACGAAGTTTAATATCATTTCAACGGTGACGCGGAAAATAGCATGGAATGCTGGGAAGGACACCGTGGTGGTAAACACTGGATTTTTTACAGACAGGGATCAAATCTATGTCCGAAGTGGTAAGGATTTGCAACCGTTGATACAACAAGGAAAGATGCTTGGATACCGCTGCGGTGGGAAAAAAGAGGTTCTAGGCGCAGTGGTTCCAAAGGAAAAAACCGAGTCGTTTGTGAAAGAGATTTTGCGTTACCTCTCCATTTCTACTGAATCAAAAAACCCATAAAAAATGGCGCATTTTGATTTTTTGTGTGATTTGTTTAAACCGTTATGATCCATGACCCAAGTAAGGTGTTGGTCGGAACAAATCTCAAAGATGCTCGAATATTACCTGACATCCACGGATTGGCGGTAAAATCAAATTCAATATAGTCACCAGCTTCTATATCAGCTGTCGCTCCACTGGTAGATTTAGCTGCATCTAAAGGGTTATCATTAGGATTATACACTCTCCAATTTACTGATGTATTATCTGTAGTCACTACTATGTCTCTCCATTTTAAATTTGCAGATGCAGAAGTAATAGTAATTCTATTAGTAGAAGAATCAGCGATGCATGCGACGCTCGCCGTATGATCCTTTATTCCGCCCAGCATTCCAGAAACGTAAACATATACTGTTGCAGCAATTGCGACCGTTATCGCAACCATTAGGATTACACCGATGATTGCGGAAACACCATTATCTTTCATTTCAATGAATTTTTTATTTGACTTCATGTTGTTCGTTCTCATTTTTCTTTTTTTGTTAATAGCTTAACGGTGAAGATAATATAAAACCTTTTTAAAAAAAATTTAAATTGTCTTTAATCAAAATATGTTTATTTCGATTTTTAATAGATATAACTAAATGTTTAAACATTATCAATAGTATATGTCCCAAGCAGTGAATTGGATGGTTTATGTATAAATGTAATGGTTACTTTTCCTCTTAGACTTTGATCGATAGTTAAATCTATCTTATCTCCTGCTGTAACTGCACCTGTTTTTGTGAGATAATCATAACTAGTTGCATTCGTAAACGTTATATTAATGTCATTCCAATTAGCATCTATATCAGCTGTCGATATTGTTATTGTTTTTTCCGAATCTGATTTTACGAAATCAATGACTGGTGCATCTATTTTTTGTTCGCCAATCATGCCTGTAAAATATGCATAAGCGACCGCAGCCATTGCTATGGTAATTGCAACCATGATGATGACACCGATGACCGCTGAAACAGCCTGTTTGCGTTGATTAAATTCTCTGAACATTATCATAATGTATCTTGTCTCCTCCATTCCATTTTTTTTTAATGAAGTTTCTTAATATCTGTAGGGTTTTTGTTGAAAGAAAAAAATATAAAAAATAAAAGAAGAAAAGATTGGTTGTGGTTTAGACGTTGACTGTCCACGAGCCAAGTAATGAGTTTGTGGGTTTATACATTAGGGTAATTTTACTGTTGCCTATAAATGTCCCACTGAGGTATATATAATCACCAGCAGTTACAAGAATGGTACTCGCAGGCACTACATGAACACCAGTTGCGGTTACTCCACCACCAGTATAAATATCCCAATTTAATGTAACACCGGAATCATTCGTAATTACTATGTCTGACCATTTTATAGCTGCATCAGCAGTAGCGACCGTTATCTTATTTGCAGTAGCATCTGTTGTACAGGCTACATTAGGGGTTTGTGTTTTCGTTCCACCGATCATTCCACTCACGTAGACGTATACTGTGGCAGCAATTGCGACTGTTATGGCAACCATTAAAATGACACCAATAACAGCGGAGACTGCGCGTTCATCTGCTTCTATAAATTTTCTATTTGCTTTCATTTTACCCATTCTCTCCTAGCTTTTTTTTCAAAGCTGTTTTTATTGGAAGATGCATATGATACTTGGTATAAAAACTTTTTGAAACACAGATGAATCATCAAGTGCCTCCTTATCCTTCATCTGTTGTCTTTCAATCGGTTTTTATTTTTATTTCTCTCTATGCCAAGTATGCTTACACATACCAATTTCTACCATCTATTTTCATGTTCTCTCTATTTATACTCTCGTAGGAAAAATGCAGAAACAGTCAAATTACAAAACGATAAAACATCACTGATTCTGACG
>DATMXJ010000191.1:0-3698 GCA_035561675.1 Thermoplasmatota archaeon | reverse complement strand
ACGGATACTCCCTGCGGGGGTAAAAGCGTTTTGGTTAAAGCTATCCGATCAAAGAAGAAAAAAAAGGGGGAAGAGTATTTTCTTAGTCGTGTGATAATTACATCTTAATATAACACAAATAGAGTGTGGCTGATGTTTTTTCGACAATAGGTGACACATATTGTTGTATTGATATTCGGTCTAATGTCGTTTTTTAAAGGATAACTTTCGGATTTTTTGATACATTTTTTACCCATGTTTATACACCACGAAATACCGCGTGAGACTCCGATGGGACTTCACTGGATATGTTGCGACGATAGAGAGATACTGTTCCCCAATAGTTCGTATGTCTTCATTTGAGAGTCCGACGACAGCATATCTGTTTTTCTTAAGAATTTGTGATATGGTTTCGAATGCACGTTTGTACAATTGCTTGAGTTGCTCTCCTTTTGTGGTGGTTGCGCGAGCATAGGGAAAATCAGTCACTATCGCATCAACCGAGGGAGCATATCGTGCGATATCGCCAATATCGGTGCAGTATAAACGATAATTTTTCAGGTGGTAATATTCGAGGTTTTTTTGACTGCCATCTACCATTTTTTGCTCGATATCGCCCCCAACGATTTGTGCTCCAATAAATCCTGCTTCAAGCAGAATACCCCCAGTACCGCAGAAAGGATCAAGCAACGTTTGATGTTTTTTCACTTGGGAGAGATTGACCATCGCCCGCGCGATTTTCGGATGAAGGGTTATAGGGGAAAGGAACGGTCGTAAATGACCTCGTCGTTGTTGAAAATGGCTTGTGTCAAGATCTGCTTTTTTTATCCCAAGGTACGCGGTGTCCTCTGTTATTACTGCTCGTACTTCGATGTCAGGTTTGGTGAGATTCACCGTCCTCTTCTTCGTATAGATGTCTCCTAATTGGTCGATGAGTTGTTCTGAACGGATGTGTGATGAGCGATTTTTACATCGGATCGCAATTGATCCCTCTGGGGGAAGCTGATGTTTTTCAGCGTTTTGTATTATCTCGTTCAATGTGGTTGGACAGGAGAACAGAAGCTCATCGATCACGAATGTAAAAGCAAGACGTTCCGCCAACCGTTTGAGGTCGTTATCATTTGGGTTTGTTTCCACGATGAGGACATCTTCATTGGAGCTGATGAGTGAAGCGTTTATATGTTCAGCATTTAGGGTTGCGATCACTTCTGCAGAGGGTAACGTGGCATGTTCTTTCGAAAGTTCAAACATCAGTTTCATAGGGAATCAAACAATCCAGAAGCTCTGAATACGGTACTCCTAATAAAATAATGGGTCGAATGGATGAACGAACAGATTTGGTGAAAACTTATTCGTTAGAATCTTCTTCTACTTTTTTCTTCTTTAAGTTTTTCTTTAATGCCTCATCGACCTTATATTTGGTGTCTTGTTCCCCTTCGAACCATTTCCCATCGGTGTTTTGATCGATTTTACCTGTGAGTTCATCGATCTTGTATCGCATATAATCCTGTCCTTTGAACCATTCATCAGGGTGTTTGTTCTCATCTTCGGGGATCTGTTCAGCTTCTTTTTCTTCTGTCAAGATGGTGGTCCCCCGTTTCTTCGCCTGTACAGGGATACGTATCTCTTCGACTCTTGATTCAGAGTTTGATCTTGAGATATTTCGTTTCTCAGTTTTAGGATATGTATCTGTTTCGGTTTTGAATCGCTGTTGTTTTTCTTTATGATAGTGTCGTGGTTCATCCGGTGTTTTTCCTTGTGAGTTATATGGCATTTTTGTTGGAGCTCTTCTTTGTCTTAGGAAAACATACAGTACTGAGACTATGACGACGAGAATGGCAAGGAGAACTGGGAGAATCTGAAGAAATTTCGATTCGGTCAGGTTGAAGATAGATCCTTCAACATTTTCTATTCGAATCGTTGTCGAACCAGGGAGATACCCGCTCTTGATAACCTGGATCGTCGTGGTGGTAAGAATATCTATTTCAGGGGCTTGGACTAACGCTTTTCCTTGTTGATTGGTATACATTGGTGACGCATCTTCTGTGACGTAGACAAGGGCGTCCTCCACGGGATTGTTGTCTTGATCTGTCACGGTGACTTGAAACTCAGTATTTTCATCGATAAGAACCTTATCTGTCTTAATGGTCAACTCTCCTTTAAGTACGGTTAGTTGGATAGTACCTGGTCGATAGCCTTCTTTTGTTGCGGTGATGATAAACGAGTCTGATTCATTGAATGGTGGGATTTCAATAGTAATGTAGGGCTCAGAGATGTTCGTCAGATAAGTGGTTCCAAGAACGGTGATATTCACCTCGGGAATCGCTGTTATATTTTCCGTGCTGACGGTGATAAGGTAACTTTTTCCTTCAAAGACGATGTCTTCCGGGATTGCACTCCAGTTGTTTGAATCATAGACTTCGATCAGGAGCTCTGGTTCATTTTGTGAACAAGCTGTAGGAGAAAAAATCGTATTCACTATCAACATCAGAAGAATAAGACTCAGAAAATTCATGAGAGTTTTTTTGTACACACGAATCCTCATCAACTGCCTTTGAGTGCTGTAGGCGAAGATGGGGTAATACGTATTTATGTTTTTTGAAGAAATTGAAAAAAGGTAAGGAAAAAACATGCGAGGTTTATTTTTCTGCGAGGCGTTTCTTCAGCTCGGTGATGATGTCAACCGGGCTTGGGTCAATTCCTCGTAACACCGCAAGATAGCAGCTGGTGAAATCACCAAGGCACATGAGGTACATCATTTTCGCAAGCTGACTTTTTCCCTTTGGTGAAACATCAATGACAGTCCCTGCGGTGTTGTGAAACAAGTCACGCATGAAATTCAACCGGGTTGTCATATCGAGGGTCTCTTCATCCTTATCTCGAAGCATGATGCAGGAGAATTGCTTTGAGATGTCAGGGTTCTGCGACCAACCAACGATATCATTATGGTTACATTCTGGAGCGATATCTGTGCGTGCGATCACCTTGCTGTTCTCGTTGAGCTGGTGACGCCATCGAATCGCAATCGGTGTATAGATGCCCCATCCGTAGATCTGCGGGATGGTGTTATGGATTTTTTTTGCTATTTGCTTTGCCTGGTTGTTTTCCTCAGGAACTGACTTGTTGTTCATCGCGACAAACTCCTGGGTTACCGCAATGGTTTCCTCGATGTCTGCGTCAATCATGGTTTTCAGTAACCCAATTTTTTTCAAGAAAATAATCGAGGGGAATAAGAGATACGCAGTCGCTGCACGCGGCTGGATCCCAGAGGGGATCTTCACAAAGGGAACCTGTCGTTTTTCTGCAAAATCCTGAAGCTTGCCTCCGGTGGAGATACAGATGATCTTGCATTTTTTCTGATACGCTATTTTAAATGAGCTAAGGGTCTCATCCGTGTTTCCTGAGTAGCTGATACAGATGACAAGGGTGTCTTTGTTGACCCATTTCGGGAGATCGTATTCTCGGTTGACAATCAAAGGAACATCCAGTTTATCCCGGAACAGGCTTGCCATGATGTCACCAGAAATCGCAGAGGCTCCCATTCCAGCGATCACCACATTATCTATTTTGAGAAAGTTGAATCGCTCTGCTGCTTCAGCGATCGCTAGCGATTCTTTGATTTGTTCAGGAAAGCGGGCGAGTCCATCAAGCATATTTGCTTTATCGATTAGTGCAATATTCTTACTATCATCTGCCATCATTTTTTACCATCTCATCTC
>DATMXJ010000190.1:0-5044 GCA_035561675.1 Thermoplasmatota archaeon | reverse complement strand
TCGGATATCGAGTGGTTCTTGGAATGTGAGTTGGTTGAAAACCTGTTATGATATCCAGAAGGATCCTGTGAGTTTTTGTAGCCGTGGTGATCAGGAGTCAGCACCATCTGGAGGGAATCAACCACCGGTTTTTGGGACACCTATTCCCGGTGATGGTTCTATAAATAATCCTCTCAGTTTTACCTGGAGCATTCCGATCAATGATCCTGAGGGTGATCAATTCTCTTGGACCATTCAATGTAATAACGGACAATCGAACAGCGCAACCGGTGCAACCAACGGAACAAAATCACTGTCACTTTCTGGTCTTGCCTATTCAACGACTTACAAGGTTTGGGTCAATGCAACTGATCTAACTGGTAGTGGGTTGTATACTCGCAGGTGGCTTACGTTTACGACGCAAGGAAGTGGTAATAGTCCGCCGGTGTTTGGAACGCCATCTCCGGTGAATGGTTCTACGTGGAATCTGTTGGGTCTGTCCTGGGGCATTCCGATCAGTGATCCTGATGGGAATCTCTTTTCTTGGTCTATTCAATGTAGCAATGGACAAGTTAGTAGTGGATCAGGGGCATCTAATGGAACAAAGTCTCTTACTCTCTCTGGGCTCGCTTATTTCACAACATATAAGATTTGGGTGAATGCGACTGATCCTGCCGGCAGTGGTTTGTATACAAGAAAATGGTACATCTTCACCACACAAGCAGCTACGAGTTCCTGGTGGAATCCAGGGTGGAATTATCGTAAACTTCTGACGATGGATACGACGAAGATATCTGGGACGTTGGTGAACTTTCCGATTCTGGTGCAGATGACGGATAGTGATTTAGCGTCTCATGCACAATCGACAGGGAATGATATCGTTTTCGTGCTTTATAGTGATAATACGACGAAACTCAACCATGAATTAGAATATTACAATGGTGCTACTGGCGTGTTATATGCCTGGGTGAATATCACTCGTTTGAGTAGCTCAGTCAATACGAAGATTTGGATGTATTATGGGAACCCTGGTTGTAGTAGTCAGCAGAATAAATATGGGACTTGGAACTCGAAATATAAAGCAGTGTATCATCTTGATGAAAATGGGGTTCCATTTGTCGATAGCACAAACAATAAGAACAATATCACGTCGGCTAATGTGAATGGTACTGGGATGGCTCAGACTGGTGGGATTTACAAGTGGCTTCATTTCAATGGAACTACAAACTACTTAGTTGTTCCTTTCACCTTGACCGGGGCATATACGGTAGAAGCAATAGCCAATCCAGATCAGATTACCGCATCTGGTGTTGTATACTCGAATGAAAAGACAAATTCACCGGTCACTGGTATAGCCATGGGTATTTCAAGTACTGCCGTGTACGTCACTGATGGGACTTTACATAGAGGACTTTCGCCTTCTTCGACGTATACCCCGGCGAAGACTACGAAATGGTGGGCTGATGTTGTTTTCGCTGTCGGCTCGAAGATATGGTTTTACCTGGATGGAGTGAATCGGACATTAACTTCTCAATCCTATTTTACGAATTATGCTAACTATCATACTATCGGTGCGAGGTATAATGGAAAATATAGTGGGTTCTGGGATGGTTTTATTGACGAGGTTCGGATATCGAGTGGTTCTTGGAATGTGAGTTGGTTGAAAACCTGTTATGATATCCAGAAGGATCCTACGAGTTTTTGTAGTGACGGTAGTGAGGAACAAGCACCATCAGGATCGTGGACGAATAGGCCGCCAACGTTTAGTAATCCTTCTCCTGTTAATGGGAGTTCTGGGGTGATTCGTTATCATGCGACGAATGTCACAGTGAGTGATTTGGATGGGAATTTGACGACCGTGTGTTTTTGGTACGGTAGTAGTATTTCTGGTCCTTGGACAAAAGCTCAACAGAATAATAGTGTTGTTGCGAATACGACTGTGAGGGATCGTAATTCAAGTTATTCAAGTGGGTGGAATACTCAGTATTGGTGGAAGGTGACAGCATCTGATGGTCATGTGAATTCGTCTGTGATTTTTACGTTTATGACGCAGTCTCAATCGTGGGTGAACAGAGCACCAACGTTTAGTAATCCTTCTCCGGTGAATGATTCTACGGGAAACTGGTTGGGTGTTCCTCCTGCAGGATCTTGGATTCCTTGGAATATTCCAATCAACGATCCTGAGGGAAATCGCTTCTCATGGACCATCCAATGCAGCAACGGACAAACTACTAGTGGAACAAGTCCATTCAATGGGACCGAATATATTGCGCTCTCTACACTTAGTTATTCAACGACTTATAAGGTGTGGGTAAATGCAACTGATCCTACTGGGAGCGGTCTATGGACTCGCAGATGGTACACGTTTACTACACGGAGAAGTGGTAATAATCCACCGATGTTTACTCGAGTACCTTCTCCAGAGAATGGTTCTACGGCTACAGGGAGCTGGTTGGGTCCGTCCTGGATGAATATGACCTGGAGCATCCGGATCAACGATCTTGAGAATAATAGCTTTAATTGGTGGATCCAATGCAGCAATGGACAAGGAAATAGTAGCACTGGTGCAAAGAACGGAACAAAATCACTTAGACTGTCCTATCTAGCGTATTCAACGACTTACAAAATCTGGGTGAATGCGACCGATCCAACTGGTAGTGGATTATATATTCGCAGATGGTTTACGTTCACTACAAAGGCAAATGATCCGCCAATATTAGGTACGACTTCTCATGTGAATGGTTCTATAGGTAACTCGTTAAGTTTCGGTTGGTGGGGTATTTTCATTTATGATCTTGAGGGGAATCCCTTCTCTTGGACTATACAATGTAGCAATGGCCAAGGTAATAATGGGGTTGGTGCATCGAACGGAACAAAGTCTTTCGCTCTTTCTGGACTCGCGTACTCAACCAGCTATACAGTCTGGGTCAATGCAACTGATCTAACTGGTAGTGGGTTGTATACTCGCAGATGGTATACATTTACAACCCAGGGAAGTGGTGGTAATAATCCACCGGTGTTAGGCGTGCCTTCTCCAGTAAATAGTTCTTCGGGGAGCCGGTTGAGTCTATCCTGGAGCATCCAGATAAATGATCCTGAAGGGACTGTCTTCTCTTGGACTATTCAATGTAGCAATGGACAAGTTACTAGTGGGGTCGGTGCATCGAACGGAACAAAGTCTCTCGCTCTTTCTGGACTCGCGTACTCAACCAGCTATAAAATCTGGGTGAATGCAACTGATCCTACTGGGAGTACTCTGTATACAAGAAAATGGTACACGTTCACCACAGAACCTATCATTCCTATTAGTATTCCGACAGCAAAAGCATGGTCTCCTGTGACCTCGGCAGCTGGAGAAACTAGAGTGGGGGCTGCTGTTGCTGATATCAATAACGATGGGCGAATGGAAATCATACGATCAGGGATAAACGGTATTGTCGTACACAACGGAACAACAGGTGCTGTTATTTGGAATAAATTATCCACGATGTGGGATAGTCATATCCCACTAGAAATCATTGATCTCAACAACGATGGTTACCTTGATGTGATAAGTTCATATGACACCGGAACCAGAGCTCTGTCTGGAAAAGATGGCTCTCAATTATGGTACAATGCAAATGCACCCTTATATAATAAACACGCTGTTACTGGTGATATCAATGGAGATGGATACCCCGAAGTATTTGTTTGTACGGCTGGGGCGAATAGTGGTTCTCCCCAAGGATGGGTAACCGCTCTTACGCATGATGGACAAATTTTTGCAAAAGTACATACATACTTCCCATGTTATGGTGGATTATCACTTGGAGATACCAATAATGACGGTGTGTATGAACTCTTTATAGGTGAGAGAAATATTGGTTACGATGGTAATGTGGTAGGTAAAGGGGTGAGAGCCTTCTGGGCATCGAATCTCACGGAACGATGGTGTCATCCGGAGATGTTATCTAGTAGCAATTGTCCAACACTCGTGGACACGAACAAAGATGGAATACTCGAGGTTGTCTCCCTCGCTCAAACAGGTGGTAACGGTATTGCTGTCTACAACAGTGCCGATGGTAGCGTTATCCATTATTCAAATATCCCCGGTTTGAGATGTCATTCGAATCCAACAGTGTATGATATCGATGGTGATGGAAATCTGGAGATCATAGTAGGTGGTGGCAGTGATGCTTGGGGGAAACCGATTGTCTGGGATCTTTATACCTGGTCTCTTGAAGCATGGCTTCCATTCAACTGTTGGGAACCTCCGGCTATCGCGGACATCAATGGGGATGGACGCGTTGAGATTCTTGAATGCACCATTACAAATATCTCAATCTTCGATGATAATTACGTGTTCAGAGGATCCATACCGCTCAATAATAATAGAAGTGGTTCCGGTTATTACGGTATGTCAATGATTGTAGCACAAGATATCGATAAAGACAATTTACTAGAATTAGTTATTAACAGATATAACCAAGTCTATGTCTATGATACCAATGGAGCCGCACCAACCCCACGAGCTTTATCTCAATTCAGCTATTATAGTCAACACCGCGGTCGATCACCGTACTTTACCCAATATTAAAAGAAGTAAATCAGTGTTAATCCATAAAAACATCGAAGTAAGGGATAACCTTAACAATTCCTTCTTTTTTCTTTTACTATCTAGGATATAATTATTTTAATAGGTGAATCTGTTTACTCTCTTGGATTGAAGATTAAAAATTTGGAGGAACGAGCCTATGAAACCTTCGACGTATGCAAGCCTGGTGACTCTTGTGTTTCTGACACATCAGAATGAGATTTGTAAAAGCATTGAAAGTGCGATTCGGGTGACCGATACTCTCTGCAAACAGTTCGGGTTGGTCAACGATCTGAGTCATATGACCAAATACCGTGTGATCGCTGATTTGATTGATTCGAAGGTGTTGGTTTCGATCGACACAGCGAAACGGAAAAAGTTACGTCTCGCGAAAAAAGTCACCGATATGGTTCCGTAAGATATCTTTTTACTACTATGAAACAAGAAATTTTAATAGAGAAGAATAAAATGCTATCTTATATAGGATGGAAG
>DATMXJ010000189.1:0-7056 GCA_035561675.1 Thermoplasmatota archaeon | reverse complement strand
ATTATATACTTTCAATGCTCTCTTATCAAGGTATAAAAGAGCGCTTGAATCATGGGGGATCTGGTGCAGAACGTCACAAAGAATCAGAAAAAACTTCTTCCAAATGAGAAAAAGAAATCAACAAGCGTCTGTGCTCTTTGTCGAGGAACTAAGTTTTTATGTGGGAAAAACCGATGCCCGGTGATAGTCCGATATCACGCCAAGGTAAAAAATAAACCATTACTTGATAGTTTACGACTCGAGGGTGCCTCTCCTCCGAGTGTTTTTATTGGACGGATCGGATATCCAAAGGTGGCCATCGGCCCAATGATCCCACCAGTGATGGGAGACACCTCGGAAATTGACACCCCTGAACGATGGCTTCATAAAACACTGGATGACATCGTGGATTTTCGTAGTCAGCTCGTCAGAGGGAAATTCACTGTTGATGTGACCAATGTCGAAAGTCCCCATCGCATCGTGGAATTCACCAGGGAGCTAGCTCTCTCTAAGAACGCGGTGTTCGCTGATGCAGTCTTTGAAAAAAAACCTTATGGGAAGATAGCGTTCTATGACGAAGTCCAGCCACACGGACCGTCCGCTCCTCTCAGAACATTGGATATCACAAACCCCAAATATGAGCAGCACATCGAAAAAGCTTATTATGATACTGATCTGAAAGCCAGGGATGCAATTCTTGATATCTATAAAAATGGGGTGTTGGTCTCAAAGATTCAACGTGCGTTCAGTGTTGGAGCATTTGGGATAAAAAAGAACAGACGTTTTGTCCCAACCAGGTGGAGCATCACCGCAGTGGATTCAACGCTTGGTGCGGATTTGATGAAAAAAACAAAGACCTACCCGTTCATCAACGAGGTCCGTGCGTACTATCTGAATCAATTTGATAATCGATGGATCATTCTGATGATGCCCTCGGAATGGCAATATGAGCTTATTGAAGCATGGTACCCGAATACGACATGGAACCAGTATGGGACCAGTATCTCCATATTCAACAGCTATGAATTCTATGACGGTCGGACGACCTATGCTGAGATCGGTGGGTGTTATTATGCTGCTAGGCTTGCGGTCAACGAGCTTTTGAGCAAAGAACGAAGACAGGCAGGAGTCGTGATCCTCCGGGAGGCACATCCTGGGTATATCATGCCGATTGGTGTGTGGAACGTGCGGGAAAGCGTTCGTCATGCGTTGACCCAGCCGTGTAAAAAGTTCAATACAGTCCAGGAGTCACTAGTGTACGTCTCCGAGATTATGGATATTCCTATCCAACGATGGATACGGAACAGCGCGGTACTGAAGAACCAACTGTATCAACGACGATTGGAGGATTTCCTAGTGAGGTAACATGACCGTGGAAGAAATTGAATGTAAAACCGCGTTGTCCACATCGACATTACCGGGGTTGACCTATTCCCTGAACCCATACCGAGGCTGTCAACATAATTGCGCGTATTGTTATGCACCAAACGTCCTACGAGTACCGCGGGAACACTGGGCGGACGACCTCAAGGTAAAAAAAAATATTCCACTGGTTTTAGCCCAGGAGTTGAAAAAAAAGAAACCAGGCGTCGTAGGAATCTCGACAGTGACTGACCCGTATCAACCATTGGAGGAAAAATATAAGCTGACCCGGTTTTGTTTAGAACAATTATTGCAGTATGACTTCCCAGTTCACATCCAGACAAAATCAGCTCTAGTCATACGAGATATCGATCTTCTCGTACGATTTTCTGATTCTCAGGTGATGCTCAGTATCGGAACATTACACGACAATGATCGCCGTCTTCTTGAACCACACACATCCTCGATTCAAGAACGAATAACTGCATTACAGAAATGCGCAAAAGCGGGTCTGAAAACCGCTGTATTCTTCGGCCCGGTATACCTGACAACATCGGTGAATGAGATCCCTGGATTCCTTGATATCATGAAAGACGCAGGTGTTCAAGAAATATGGGTTGATATGTTGCGTCTGAAACCTGGTGTGATGGAAAATATCCAGAAAACCTTGACATTAGATGGGGAAATCGCTCAGAGGTTTTCAAAACAAATGCAAAAACCTATGGATCATTACAGATGTATCAGGGAAGAAATACGAAAACAGGGAAAGCAGCGAAACCTCAGAATCCTCGATGCATTTTAACCTCTTTCCGTGGTAATATAGGGTTTTCCCCAAGGGATACACCCTCGTAGCATTTAAGTATAAGAACTCTATTACTGCAAAAATCCCTTAATAAAAAAATTACGATATTTATAAGTGATAGATATGGCCAAAGCACGTGCACGCACGACAACTAGAAAAGTCAAAGATCGATGGAAAGCAAAAAACTGGTACACGATACTCGCACCATCATTATTCAACAATGTCCCTGTCGCTGAGACGCTCGCAGACTCTCCAGAAAGCCTGATTGGCAGAGTCACTGAAGTATCCCTCCAGGACATCACGAATGATTTTCGGAAATCACATATAAAACTCCTGTTTAGCATCGATAAGATCGAACAGAACACGGCCCACACCCAACTGAAGGGTCACCTGCTCACATCAGATTACCTCCGGCGAATGATTCGAAGGAGAAAATCTCGCGTCGATGGTGTGTTTGACGTCGAGACAAGGGACGGCGCACTTCTGCGAGTAAAACCGTTTGCTATCGCTGAGAAACGCATTCAAAGTTCACAAAAGAAACTTATCAGAAACGTCATGCATGATGTCATCACCAAAGAAGGAAAAGCAAAAACATTGAATTCCTTTATCAAGGACTGTCTTGACGGGAAAATAGGCAGCGAGATTTACAAGCACTGTAAGATTTATTACCCAGTGAAACGCATTGAAGTGAATAAGACAGAAATCATCCGATTACCAACCGTGATTATCGAGGATGAAAAACCTGTAGAGAAACCAGAAGAACAACCCCGAGAGCCAAGCAAAGAAGAATCAGAAGTACCATCTGAAGAAGAAATCACTGAAGAAAAACCAGAAACCGAAATACCAGTCGAAGAAAAAGAAGAACCCGTGGAAGAAGAGCTTGCTGCTGAAGATTTGGAAAAAGTAGAAAAACCGAAGAAGAAGACAAAAGCAAAGGCAGTAACAAAGAAGAAAACCACGACAAAGAAAACAGCAAAGAAAAAGAAAGAAGACGCTCCTGAATCATAAATGTTCTCGGAGCATACGTTTATATATCGTGGTTTACTATTTTATTCCTATATGCCTCAGAAGCAGAAAATCCTGCCATGTTTTTTCATATGCATCTTTTTATGCTCCGTCATACTCGTACCAATCGGAAAAAGCTGTAAAGATATCGTCGTGACACCTGCTGCCACAGCAGGAGATTACAGTCTTCTTTTAAAAGTCCGAGATCCAAGCAGACCCGGGCTGCAGGTTCTCTGCCGAGTCCCAAAAGGAACACTATACACCTATTATCATCCATGGACTGGGACAGCATGGGATTTCATCGTCAACCATACCTACATTGGTGTCGCAACACAAGGTGATACACTTCCAAATATTGTCAAAGCAGGGATGGTCCTTACCGATGCTGGTCTCGCCTTTGGTGATGCAGACACGCTTTCAAAGTGGATAAACCCAACAAAGAACGCATGGGACGATTTTGATTGGATTCGGTACAGCTGTCAGACCGCTGATAACGAAGATCAGGCAACCGCTTTACTCACCACAGATGCAGTGGACCAACTCCATGCGACTGGGGTTTCTGAGAATCTATTTGTCGTTGGACCTCAGAAGGCAGTTGTGATCGAAGCGGACGCACTCCGATATACGATACAGGACATCCCTGATGTACTTGTCATGTCCAACTATGCAAAAAATCTCTGGCGGACACAACAAATCAGATCACTGCCGATCGCATCATCATTTGAAGCACAGAAAGAAACTTGGGTACGACGTGGGACGATTGTCCATCTTGGGTCTCTTTGTGGAATTACGATACGAGCGATAACACCATCCGTCATCACCGCTCAAGTGTTTCCGGTCTTTGCATTTAAAAATTCCGAACTTTATAAAGAGGTGACCATCTCGTTAGGAGATCACGCGACGGTCGGACCTTACAGCGTGAAACTTTTTGAGATAAATGGAAACAAAGCCAGGATATCATTGAGTAATGCGATGTACTCATGGGAACAAGAACTACAAGAACAGATCCAACCAATGATTGGGAACATCACGGTCCAGGATCTGATACGCTGGTCACGGTTGCATGCCGCAGACCTTGACGGACTCCGCCCGATGTGCGAAGACCAAAATACATATGAGGCCGCGATGATATACAAAATACCAGAGGAACACGCAAGCCTCCTCAGCAGCGGCTGGTTTGCTGCAAACCATGCATGCTCCTCAATTTACATTCCGATACATATCTGTGATGACGATTTCTATGACCCCTACGAAACAGGAGAGGCAGCAGCTCTTTCCCTCGAACTCCTTCAGAAATATGGTCATGGAAATGTTACGTCACTTTGCCAAAGTGTAGAAAATGTATTCCTTTTTGAAAATGAGTTAAACGAGGCACTTGCCCATCTCATGATTCATGCTGATATCAATATCTCTTCGTTCCTAACCGACTTGGATAACGGGATGCAAGAACAAGCGTTTCTAACGGAACAACTCTGGTTGTCTGCACCAAACCTTTCACAAGGAATCGTTCAAGACATCTGGAAGGGAAATTACATGGTGACTCAGCAGAACATACAAAAAGCTGTATCGTTGCTCATCGGCATCCCAGGTTCAGATACTTCAATTTCTTTGCTTGAAAAAATCTCTCAGAATATCTCTGAATTGACTGATAAAAGACAGGCGATGGAATCATTGTTTTTTGTTGAATCGTCTGCGGTACACTATTACTAACAGCAATAAAACGACTACGAAAATCAGACAGCATAGTAAGAGCAACGGAAATGGTGTTTCTTCAGTTATTGGTCGTTGTTGGAGTATCGACATCAGAGTACCGCTTGTTGCATTATACTCATAATCCCACCGTTGATCTCCGTTCACATCGATGAGATAGACTCCATTCCTCATTTCCATTACAGTTTCCAACCCTGTCACATTGTTATGGAATACATCGAATATCCCATCGCTATCATCATCTAAAAAGTAACCAACATCGTCAACAGGAATAGCATCTATCCAGACGGTCATTTCTGATGATGAACTTGTTGTACGATCACTCGCAGTCACATGTATTGTATATTTTCCGGCTTTCGTCCAACTGTGATTTTTTATGCACTGTATCCCTGTTGGTATCAGTTCGCTTGTATCTATGGAACCATCATCCCAGTTGAAGATATAGGTAATAGTGTCATTGTTGGCATCATGAGAACTCACCGTATACATATAGATCTGTGAAATACGACCGGTTGTTGGACCATCGATTATCGGGTTCGAAGGGGGGGTATTGATATTTTTCTGAACAATGTCTCTCCTTTTTGATGTTTGTGCACTTGTCGTAAAACTACCGTTCAGCGAAGTATCTTGATTGCCAGCAGAATCATAGGATATAACCTGGTAATAATAGGTAGTAGCTGCGGATAAGCCTGATAGAGTACACCTATGCGAGATGATGAAGGGAGAGCTAATGAACCAGGAACCATAGGACGGAGTAGGCCCGTATTCTATATGACTTGTCGCGTTTTCATTGGTTAACCAGGATATTATGACAGAGCCTGTCGTGACATTACTCATAGAGAGGTTGGAAATGACCGGAGGTGTGTTGTCAATCTGTTTTGTTGTATCTATGGTTGGGTACGGATCGAGGGGGTTTGATGCCATGTCGTTTGCATAAATCCTTATGGTGAACGGACCGTCCTCATCTGAACCTGATGGAATGACCCAATCATAGGACCAGTGGGTGTTATCAATCATGTTCATTGAAGCATTGACTAGGCTGCCGTTTCCCATCGTGGAAATCGCAATAAGAACGCTGGATTCATCTACACCTGAATAAGGTTCAGTAAAGCTTGCATGGATCCCTAGCGAATCATAAGCTTTGAAAGAATCTTTAGTCCTATTGTAGGAAATTGAACATGCCGGAGGTTGAACATCGTATCCACATCCGGTGTCATTGATGAGCGCAGCATTCTCGACATGACTACTATTGTCTGAAGCGCAAGAGTAGAATCTGTAATACCCGGTTTGATTGGGACACAGGAAATCCCAACTGCAATCAACCCATGGATCCGTATCAACACCATATCGCCAGGGACCAGCCCATGTGCTGTTATCAGTACTGTTATAATAATACAATGTCACATTCTTCAGCCCACTTGGTCCGAAATCCTCTGCGCTTGCCTCTATCAACAGCGGTATGGTGGATGACCAATAGGGGGTTATTTCATTTACCTCTGATAACGGAGCACCAGTGTTAAACCCACAGGTCGCATCTCCATTGCCACCAGATGCTGTTTCGATGTTCGTTGCATTGTCTGTTGCGATACTATAGAACTGGTAATGACCTGCTCCTTCGGGGAATGAGAAGGCCCAACTAGTAAGGTCCCAGGGGATGGTGTCAACACCAAAACTGATGTTGCTTCCCCAACTTGATGTGTTTGTGGTTCGGTACCGATAAAAGAGTGTGACATTCTTCAATCCGCTCGGTCCGGTATCACCTACCGTTGCAGTAATTACCAACGGTGAAGAAGATATCCAATAATCGGGAATCACAGTAATAACTGAGGATGGCGCTTGATTTTCAAACCCCGCCCAAGCGTCAGCACCTCCAGGGGTCGATTGTGTATTCGCCGCATGATCCTGCGCGATACTGTCGAACTGATAATACCCGCTGCCATTCACGAAAATAAAACTCCATGACCAGGGCATCGCAGTATCGACTCCAGCACTTACCCATCCATCCCATGAAACATTGTCACTGCTGAACCGATACAACAAGGTGACATCTTTTACCCCGCTTGTACTATCGCTTGCGGTAGCACTAAGAGTCGCCCCTGTGTTTTTCCAATAGGGTGTTATCGCATTAACTGAAGAACTCGGGGCAGTCGTTTCATAACCACAACTTGTATCTGCACTGGCAGGGACCGTCTCAATAT
>DATMXJ010000188.1:0-5173 GCA_035561675.1 Thermoplasmatota archaeon | reverse complement strand
TGGAACAACAACAGTGGGAGTGAAATTCCGAGATGGCGCTATCTTAATTGTTGATAAACGCATTACATCTCGACTCATTGAGCCGGATTCCATTGAGAAGATTTTCATTATTGACGATCACATCGGGTGCGCGACTTCTGGTCTTGTTGCCGATGCTCGTTCCTTGATTGACCGCGCTCGACTAGACGCGCAGATTAATGAAATAACATATAGCGAGAAAATTCAGGTTCAGACCCTCGTGAAACGGATTTGTGACTTTAAACAGACCTACACACAGTACGGTGGAGTAAGACCTTTTGGCACTGCATTGTTGATTGCTGGTGTCGATCAGACCGGTGCACGACTGTTTTCCACTGATCCTTCTGGTGCTCTTATGGAATATAAAGCGGCCAGTGAAGGAGCAGGACGTACCGGGGCCATGGCGTACTTCGAGGAACACTATAAAGAAAACGTTTCCATGGAAGAAGCGATTGACCTAGGTGTAAAAGCACTCCACAAAGGAACTGAAGGAAAGCTAAATCCTGATGCTATCGAGATCGGTGTCGTGAAAAAAGGAGTCAAGTTTCATATCCTCTCAGCCGCAGAAACAAAGACCTTTGTAACCAAAGCTATCGGAGGTAAATAAAGTTGGTCAGTTTAGAAAACGCAGTGATTGCCCGGTTACATAAAGGAGCAGATCGCTTCGAAATCCTCGTCGATCCTCATGAGACAGAGAACATCATGGAGGGAAAAACTGAAAATATCCTCTCAGCTTTAGCGATTGACGCGGTGTTCAGCGATTCAAAGAAGGGTACCCATGCTCCAATTGAATCCCTTCAGAAACATTTCAACACGACTGATATCTCCGTAATCGCCAAAGAAATCATGTTAAAGGGAGAAATCCAACTTACCACAGAACAGCGTCGAGAGATGCAGGAGAAGAAAAGGAAACGAATTGTCGATTTAATTGTAAAGAACGCAATGGACCCTCAAACAAAGACGCCACATCCGAGAACCCGTATCGAGCTTGCTTTGGATGAAGCAAAAGTACATATTGATCCGTTTAAATCGGTGAACCAACAGATGAAAACCATCCTTGAGCACCTTCGGCCTATTCTACCGATCTCGATGGATCAGGCACGGATCTCTGTGAAAATCCCACCAGAGCATGTCGGGAAAGCCTATGGTGCTGTACGGAGCTTTGGTACACTTGAACGGGAGGAGTGGCAATCGGACGGGACATGGATAGGAATCGTGAAGTTACCAGCTGGTATGCAAACAGATTTTTATGATCGGCTCAATACACTGACAAAGGGAAACGTTGAAACAAGAGTTTTGAAATAGGTTTATGAAAGAAGGATACTGGATTTTATGTCAAATGAAGGACGTCAAGTAGTTATTCCGGGTCAGATTCTGGGTGAAACACCTGCTCTCAGGCCTGGTCGTGGGACATTTGTAGAAAACAAAAAAATCCTTGCGGAACGACTCGGAGTCCTGAACATTCAAGATAACTTCGTCCATATCATACCTTTAAAGGGGCGTTATGACGCGGTGGTCGGAGATTTTGTCATCGGTGTTGTTGAAGAAGCGTCGACCTCGAACTGGATGGTCGACATCAACGCTCCATATCCTGCTTTATTGCATGTCCATGAGGTGCCATGGGAGATTGAATTTGCCGATACAGAAAAATATTTAAACACAGGCGATACCATACTGGCGAAAGTTCTTTCCGTTGATGAATCAAAGAAACTTCAGATAACACTCAACGATCGCAATCTGTTCAAATTGAAGGGCGGTCATCTGATAGAATTCGAACCATCGGTGTACCGTCGCATCATAGGAAAGAAATATTCGATGATAGAGATTATACAAAAATACACCCGTTGTCGCATTAAGGTTGGTAAAAACGGGCGTATTTGGATTGATGGAGACGCAGACGGCATAGAAAAGGTGTTAGCTGCAATCTCTATGATAGAACGAGAAGCCATCACATTTGGGCTAACCGATAGGATAGAAGAGTTCTTGAAAAAAGATGCAAAGGATGTAAGATAATGAAATCAGATATTGAGTTAATAAACAGTGAAGGAAGACGATTAGATGGGCGAGGCCCACACGATATACGGAAAATAAAAATCGAAGCAGGCGTGCTTCATCGAGCAGACGGCTCTTGTTCCCTGGAATGGGGCGGTAACAAAGTCCTTGCTGCTGTCTATGGCCCCCGGGAAGCTGTTCCGCGACACACGCAGAATCCCCTAAAAGCGATTGTGCAAGCACGATATAATATGGCAGCATTTAGTGTTGAAGACCGTAAACGTCCAGGACCAGACCGCCGAAGCGTTGAGATTTCAAAAGTTATCTCTGAGGCGTTGGAAAAAGTTATTCTGATTGAGCAGTTCCCTCGCGCAAGTATCGATGTCAACATCGAGGTGCTGGATGCCGAGGCAGGAACTCGATGCGCAGGACTTACCGCTGCTGGTGTCGCGTTGGTAGATGCAGGGATTCCCATGCGTGATATCCCTGTCGCTTGTGCTGCAGGGAAAATCGGTGGCAGGGTGGTCCTAGATCTTGGGAAAGAAGAAGATAACTTTGGCGATGCTGATCTCCCAATAGCTATTTCACCAAGGACCGGAGAAGTGTTGTTGTTACAAATGGATGGTCATCTCACGGTCGATGAGTTTAACGAAGCTTTTGATCTTGCCGTGAAAGGCTGTCATTTGGTCTCAGAACTTCAGAAGAAGGCTATAATACAGAAGTATCAATCTGTTGCCGCGGAGGTACAAGAATGACCATTGTCCCTATCATCAAACGCGATTATATCACAAAGCTTGCTGAGCAAGGCAAACGTATCGACGGGCGTGGCTTTGACCAATACCGGAACATCGAGATTGAGACGAAAGTCGTCAACAAGGCCGAAGGCTCTGCTCGGGTGAAAATCGGCAATACTCAGGTACTTTGTGGTATCAAAATGGACATTGGGGAACCATTCCCGGATACCCCAAAAACTGGCGTCATGAGTACCGCTGCAGAATTCGTTCCTCTGGCATCTCCTGATTTTGAATCAGGTCCACCTCGAGAGGATGCCATAGAGCTTGCAAGAGTAGTTGATAGAGGTGTCAGAGAATCCCAAGTAATACAACTAGAAAAACTATGTGTCACCCCTGGGGAAAAGGTTTGGCTGGTGTTCATTGATATTCATATCCTGGATTATGATGGGAATTTGTTTGATGCAGCATCTCTTGCTGCGCTTGCTGCGTTATTGACGACCAAGGTTCCCGTTTCTCGATTTTTAAAAGAGTTAAACGAAAACGATAGAA
The DNA here is from genome assembly GCA_035561675.1 of Thermoplasmatota archaeon. Taxonomy (GTDB): domain Archaea; phylum Thermoplasmatota; class E2; order DHVEG-1; family DHVEG-1; genus SM1-50. The sequence continues at coordinate 1,880 of DATMXJ010000188.1, read as the reverse complement.
AATCTTGGCAGGAAAAACTTCAAGATTTATATACAATTCCTAGTATAAACGAGGTCGCATTTGGAACCGACGAAGCAAATAAAAATCCAAATACCATAGAAGATTTTCCTTTGCCGATGATTGAGCCTCCAATATCATGTACCGCCGTGAAAATCAATGATTTTGTGCTCTTTGACCCGTGTTTTGACGAGGAAATCATCGCTGACGTTCGATTAACAGTCGCTACCGACCATAAAGGTGATATCCGCGCAATGCAGAAAGGGCTTTCAGGGAGCTTTACCAAAGAAGAGATACAAAAAGTTATAAAAGGAGCTCTTGATAACGGGCAAGAAATACGGAAGAAACTTAACCAAAGTATAGGGAAATAAATATGTCCAAAAGAACAAAGAAAGTCGGCACCTCCGGTCGCTTCGCAGAACGATACGGTGTGAAATCACGAACCATGATCCGGGAAGTCGAAAGCCAACAACGACTCCGTCATGCCTGCCCCAGGTGCGGTCAGAAAGCGGTACAACGCAAAAGCACCAGTATCTGGGAATGTTCGAAATGCGGTAATGTCTTTGCTGGCGGGGCGTACCTACCCACGACACCATCTGGTGTTACCGCTGAGAGGATCCTCAAAGGGCTCCCTGCTGAGATGCCTGTTGAGGAGGAATCCAAGTGACCCGGTATAAATGCGGTTTGTGCAAGAAAGCAGTCCAGTTCGATGTGAAGAATATCGGAATGCAATGTCCGTACTGCGGAAGCAAGGTGTTCTACAAAGAACGACCAACGGTAGCCAAACGCATTAAAAGTGTATGACGAACAAGGCATCATTCCTTTTTTTCTTCCCATATGCTAAGGATGCCTCTGTCATTGCTCAGTCACTATCTCCTGAGATAAAACATAAGATTCCAAAATCAACTGTCACGTTTTCTGTCGATGAGAAGACACTGACGATGACCATCGAGTCTAAGGATCTCAGCTCCCTACGAGCAGCGTGTAACTCGTATCTTCGGTGGATACAGACGGCATTGTCAGTAAAACAACTTGTTTAGACCTCGATGGTTTCGGTTCGTCCTGGTCCGATTGAGACAAGACTAATGGGAACTTCTGTCTCTTTTTCGATGAATCGGAGATATGTTTGTGCTTCTTTTGGCAGATCGGAGAATTTTGCAGAAGACGGATCTATAGTCGTCCAACCTTTGAATGTCTTATATATTGGTTTGCAGGAAGCCACGTCTTCAATGCGAGCAGGGAAATAATCGATATTCTTCCCATTGAGAGTATAATGCGTACAAACCTTGATTTCCAGAAGTACATTTAAGACATCAAGTTTGGTGATCGCAAGTTTTGTAATCCCCGATATCATGCAAGAATGTTTTAGAACGACGAGATCAAGCCAGCCACATCGTCGTGGTCTGCTTGTTGTCGTCCCGATTTCATGACCAACTTTTTGCAAATGCTCCCCTGTCTTATCAAGAAGTTCGGTTGGCATAGGTCCTTCCCCCACTCGCGTTGTGTATGCTTTGACGATACCGATGATCTCATCGATAACTCGTGGTCCGATCCCTGCGCCAATTGCTGCACCACCAGCAATGACATGTGACGATGTCGTATACGGATAGGTGCCGAACTCAACATCAAGCATAGTCCCCTGGGCACCCTCTAAAAGAATGTTTTTCTTTTTCTGGATTGCCTTGTTCAGTTCAATATGGGTTATGGTGATGTATTCTTGTAATCGTTTCCCGTATGCGTAGTAGTCCTCCAGGATTTCTTTTCCATCAAGTGTCGTCTTGATATCATAGATGTCGATTAATTTTTGTTTAAGGGGAAGAATTCTGCCAAGTAATTTCTGTAAAGTTTCTTTGTTGGTAAGATCAATTGCTCTGACGCCGTTG